>NZ_JBFTZL010000081.1:0-15429 GCF_056406825.1 Arthrobacter sp. P1_A5
TGCCTCATCTTAGAGGCGGCATTATTTGAGGAGCAGCCATGGACATCAGAGGACAGACGGACGATCCCCTTTGCAGCAAACGGGTGAGCCGGCTGCGCCGTCCCTCAGGCCCATGAACATTGTGGGGTGCAGGATGTCCACGTGCTTGCGCGAGACCTCCACGGCTTCCTGGGCATCGCCCGCACGCAGGGCTGCCACCAGCGCAATGTGGTCGCAGTTGGACTTGTGCAGAAGCTCGATGGGATAGGGGATGAAGTAGGCGTAGAGCTCGGCCAGCGTCCCGTGGTAGGCCTCGACGGCGGTGCCAGGCCCCGACTCGGTGCCTACGAGCTGGTGGAACTGCTCGTCGGCCTGGTGGTAGCCGGACCAGTCCCCGGACTCGGCCATGCTGTGGGTCAACCGGTCGAGCTCATCCAGTTGCTCCGCCGTCGCGTTGATGGCCTCGTCGGACCAGGGCCTGAAGTTCCGCTGAGGCGGCCAGCCGCGGGTCAATGCAGACTAGAACGTTCGTCCCGAATTCGGCTGCGATCTGGGCGACGGCGAAGCGCTGCTGGGCGCCGACGACGACGCTCCGCGGCAGGCGGAGGACGCCAAAAGTTGCGGGACGGATACCCGCTGCATGCGCACACAACATTGTGAATAACTCCTAGAGATGGGATGGGCGGCTGGCCGAAAGGCGCCGCAGATCTCAGCATTCCAGAGTGACGTGACGCCCAACATGTGGTTTGGCGCCATATTAAAGTCGTGCATATGTGTGCGGGTGCCATGTGCCTCGGGTCGGCGAGGGAGGTCCGCCGGTCAGGAACCGCCGGAGCTGACGCCGGCTGTCTTCATCCGCCAGAGGCGCAGCGCCACTTGGACATCGAGGGAGCTGGCCGTTTCCTGGGTCGCCCCGCCGTTTTCGTGGAACGTCCACGCCGTGAGGACCAGCTGTGTTCCCCGCCGCTCGTCGTAGTCCAGAAGTGGCCCCAGCTGTGCGGCCAGCAGCTGTCCGGCGAAGGGGCTATCCATCGCTCCGAGCAGCATTCCCGCGGTACCCAAGGCGGCCCGGTTTCGCTGCCTCGCCGTCGGGAGAGGGCATGCAGCGCCCGCAGGACGGCGTGGGCTGGTCGATGGCACCGGCTTCCAGCCAGGCGGACAGTGTGGTCTCCAGATCAGCCGCGGAAACACCCTGGTCCAGCATCGCCATGAGCTGGCCGGCGCCTTCGATACCGCCCGCCGGGCCTCCGCCGCTGTGAACGGCGGAACTGTCATTGGCACCCATGAACGTAATGCTTGTGGGTGGGCCGCGGCCTTGGATCAAGGCCAAGAGCAAGTGAGGGGTCCTTCCTTCCGGAAGAACCCCTCACGCTCCTACTCGCAGGCTACGCCGTCACCGTCACGGTCGAGCTTGCGGCTGTAGCCCGGCTGGCCAGCGTAGATTGGCGCCTTGCCGGCCGCCCGGACAGCGGTGCAGTTGGCGTAATATGGCGCCGGCGCGGGGGCGGGTGGCGGCACAGGCCGCGGCGCCGGGGCCGGTGCCGGCACAGGCTGCACGGGTGCCGGTGGAGGCGTCGGTTCAGGTGCAGGTTCCGGCAGCGGCGCGGGCTGGTTGGTCGGCACGGTCATGTCGGGGCAATTCGCCAGGATGTCGGCCATAGTGTCGCGTTCTGCCTGCGTCACCCAGAGGCTGTAGGTTGCCTTGACCGCGATCTGCCGGGCTACATAGTTGCACCAGTAGCTCCGTTGCGGCGGCAACCACGTGGCGGCGTCGCCGTCGCCCTTTTGCATGTTCGCCGGGCCGTCGACGGCCAGCAGATTGAGGGGATCGTTGGCGAATGCCGTCCGCTGGCCTGCGGTCAGTTGCTGGGCGCCTTTCTGCCAGGCGTCACTGAGGGCTACGACGTGGTCGATTTGTACCGCGCTGCTCGTCTCGGCGCCGCGCACGAACTGGATCGTGTTGGCCGTGTAGGGATCATTCAGCGTGCCGGTCGCCACTTGGCACGGCACACCGTTGGTGAATGTGATCTGGGCGAGGTCGCGCTTCAGGATGTCGTTGCGGGTGTCGCAACCGTTAGCGTCTACGTCTGCCCACGCCTGGCCAAAAAGGGCACGGTCGTAGCCGGTCTTGGGCGCACGGCCCTTGATCGGCAGCGCGTCCAGGACCTCCAGAGCCCGGCTGGCGAACGCCGGCTGGTAGTTCGGCGCCGTGAAGAGGCCCGGCAGGTAGTAGCCGGCAACGTCCGCGATGAGCTGTGTCGACCCGGAGGACCGGTTGTAGAGGGTGACTTCCCCGTCTGGTCCGACAGGAACAGTGACGAGGTTCGGCACGGTCTGCCCCTTCTCATAGTTGAGGTTGGAGGCATCGGGGAGGAGGCTGCCGGAGGGATAGGCGGTGATGAAGCCGAAAGATCTTGCCTCGGTGACGGTCAGGTTGAATACGACTGCCGCCACGTTAGCCGGGATGCCGCTGGCACCGCCAACCTGGAAGGCGATTGCCGAATCTCCGCGGACAGCAGCACCTGTGCCGCGGGTGTCAAGGAACCGGGATGGTCCCAGGGACCGAAAGGCACCCGGGGTGGCCGGTGTGCCGGCGAGGTAATAGCCGGCGACGTCGGCGATGAGCTGGACTGTTCCGCCGGAGCGGTTGAAAAGGGTTACCCGCCCGTCGACCCCCACCGGGACTGTGACGAGGTTCGGAACCGTCTGCCCGGGCGCGTAGTTCACGTTCGAGGCGTCGGGGCGGTCGGTTCCCGAGGCGTAAGCCGTGATGAAGCCGAAGGAACTTGGCTCGGTCACCGTCAGGTTGAAGACAACAGCAGCGGCGTTCGCGGGAATACCGTTCGCGCCGCCGACCCGGAATGAAACCGTTGAATCGCCGCCAACAGCCCGGTTGCCGCTGCGGGTATCGAGGAACCGGGACGGGGCTAAAGCCCGGAACGCTCCCGGCTCGGTGGGAGTGCCAGCCACGAAGTAACCCGAGACGTCGGCGATGAGCTGGGCGGTTCCGGTGGACTGGTTGTAGAGCTTGACCATCCCATCGCTTCCGACCGGTACCGTCACCTGGTTTGCGACCGTCTGCCGCGCCTTGTAGTTGAGGTTGGAGGCGTCGGGTCGATTGGAACTGGAAGCATAGGCCGTCACGAAACCGAAGGATTGCGCCTCAGTCACTGTGAGGTTGAAGATGACGGCGGAGACCGTCGCGGGAATGCCTTCGACGCCTCCAACACGGAAAGCGACGGTCCCCCTGGCAGCAACAGGTCGACTTTTCCGCGTGTCCAGCGCCCGGAAAGGAGACACCGGGACTTGTACGCCGGGGGAGGAGCCCTGGGGCGTGCTCTCCGCAACCGGCTCCGCTTCCATGCGGACAGTGGACGCCGCGGGCAAGGCGTTGACAGCCGCTGAGGCCGGGACCGCCAAGCCCAGTTGCGCGATGGCGGCCAGCATGGCCGCCAGGATGATCAAGGGCCTGCGCGGCGCGGTCTTATTCAAATGTTTTCTTTCCCCCCATATGCACGAATTTTCCTCAGAGTACATGACAGATTGTGCATTACGCTGTCCGCGTCCCCCGTTGCGCTTTCACCTTTGGTCCTATTAGTCCTCTTCGGCGCGGAATTGCGGCCCACACCGATAGTGCAACGGGTGTTTCCGGATTGGTTTCGAACTTGATCTTGTCGGCGCAGCACTTTGTTGCGGGCCGGTCAACGATGAACTCGTCAGTCACTCTTAGCCATGAGGTACTGCGGGCGCTGTTCCCGGCCGTGCAAAAAGGGTATTTCAAGAAAAACGCAATCTTCTCCGGCGGTGCCAGCCTGAGCGAATACTGCTGGTGCGTCCTGGTCTCGCTGGGAGTGAGCGAACATCATCGTTGGGATGGTCTCCATCGTCACGACCAGCACTGGCCCCAGCAGCTCACGGGACCCGGGAAGTGTGTGAGGTGTACAGGCGGCCGCCGGAGTTTCTGGACGCTTTCGTGGGTAAACGGCCTGGCGGCCTAGGGCAACGTGGATTAACGAAGGGCCGCCCACTATCCGTAATGAAAAGTGGACGGCCCGGTCGGTTGTGCTTACTACTGGCCGGCGATGTAGTAGCCTGCGACGTCTGCAATGAGTTGCGCGGTTCCGTTGGAGCGGTTGAAGAGAGTTACTTTGCCGTCGGCACCGACCGGGACACTCACGAGGTTGGCCAGTGTCTGGCCGGCCCCGTAGTTGATGTTGGAGGCATCGGGACGGGTCGTGCCGGAGGCGTGGGCGGTGACGAAGCCGGATGATTTCGCTTCGGTGACGGTGAGGTTGAAGACGACGGCGGAGACGTTTTTGGGGATGCCGTCGATTCCGCCGACTTGGAAGGACACCGATCCATCGGCGGTTGCGCGCTTCGTGCTACGGGTGTCCAGGAACCGGGAGGGTGCCACGGGCTGGAAGGCGCCCGGCGCGGTGGCCTGGCCCGAGATGTAGTAGCCCGCCACGTCTGCGATGAGTTGGGCGGTTCCGCCCGAGCGGTTGAAGAGGGTCACTTTGCCGTCAGCCCCGACCGGCACGGTGACGAGGTTCGCGCGTGTCTGGCCGGTCTCATAGTTGAGATTGGAAGCGTCGGGCCGGGTGGTGCCGGAGGCGTGGGCGGTGACGAAGCCGAAGGACTTCGCTTCCGTGACGGTGAGGTTGAACACGACGGCGGAGACGTTCTTGGGGATGCCGTTGACGCCGCCGACCTGGAAGGACACAGCCCCGTCGGCGCCGGTGCGCTTGGTGCTACGGGTGTCCAGGAACCGGGACGGTGCCACGGGCTGGAAAGCGCCSGGTGCGGTGGCCTTGCCGGAGACGTAGTAGCCGGCGACGTCGGCGATCAGTTGCGCGGTTCCGTCCGAGCGGTTGAAGAGGGTTACCCTGCCATCGGCCCCGACCGGCACGGTGACGAGGTTCGCGCGTGTCTGGCCGGCTCCGTAGTTGATGTTGGAGGCGTCGGGACGCCTGGTGCCGGAGGCGTGGGCGGTGACGAAGCCGTATGACTTGGCTTCGGTGACGGTGAGGTTGAAGACGACGGCGGAGACGTTCTTGGGAATGCCGTTGATTCCGCCGACTTGGAAGGACACCGTTCCATCGGCAGCTGCCGGCTTGCTGGCACGGGTGTCGAGGGCCCTGAAGGGTTTCACGGCAATTTGTGAGCCGGCGCCAGGCACAACAGGCAACAGCGTCGTTTTGAACGTCGAGGTCCACGTGGCGATGGCCCCGGAGGCAATCACGTAGTCGGTGCGGGATTTGGCGGTGACGGTCAGGGTTCCGGCGCCGGGGTAGGTGCCCGCCGCGATGGTCTTTCCGCCGATGATGTAGTCCACACCGGTGGTGGCTGGGATGGTGTAGGTGTCGTTCGCGGTGCCGTCCTTGTCGGTGAAGATTACCGGGGCTGGAGTGACTGCCGTCGATGTGACCACGTTTATCGTGGCAAGGGATGGGAATCCGGCGGAGGAGTTGCCCCGGGAATCGCTCAAGGGGTAGAGCGTGACTTTCCAGAGGCCGGTGGCTGACCCTTGGGGAATCGTCATTGTTCGCTCCCAGGTGCCGTCCTTGGTGGTGCCGGAGACTAGGCTCATTGTCCCGAATCCCAGGCTCTGGTCCGTTCCGTCATGGGCCAAAACAACTGTCGGGGCCACGACCTTTGTTTGGTCGTTCAGGCGGGCTGTAACTTTGACAGTTGCCGGTCCTTCAGCCAGATTGAAGGACCGTGGGGTGACGGACGAGCTCACAACGACCGGGCCGGTGGTGTCGGGGCCGTCGACGTTGAGCGTGTAGGGGGTGGCGAGGATCTGGTATCCGTAGGAGCGGTTACCCAGGGAATCGTCCAGGGGGTAGAGAGTGACGTTCCAGACGCCGGCGTTGGACTCTTGCGGAATGATTATCGATCTGTGCCAGGTGCCGTCGGTGGTGGTGCCGGAGATGAGGCTCATTGGACCGAGTCCGCGGGTCTGGCCCGTTTGCTCATTGGCCGCAACAACTGTCGGGGCCGTGACTCCTGTTCGGTCGGTCAGTCGAACTGTCACTTCGATTGTTGCCGGGCCTTCATCCAGATCGAAGGACTTCGGGGTGACGGATCTGCTCACTAAGACCGGGCCGACGGTGTCGGTTGCGGGGACATTCGCCGTCTGGAGGGTGGCAAGGGTTTGGAATCCGCCGGAGGAGTTGTCCAGGGAATCGCTCAGGGGGTAGAGCTTGACGCTCCAAGGGCCGGTCGCGGTCGCTTGTGGAATGGTCATTGTTCGTTGCCAGGTGCCGTCGGTGGCGGTGCCGGAGATGAGGCTCAGCGAACCGAATCCGAGGCTCTGGCCCGTTCGGTCATGGCCCACAAGAACCGTCGGCGCTTTGACCCCTGTCTCGTCTGTTAGGCGAACTGTAACTTCGACCGTTGCCGGTCCTTCAGCCAGGTTAAAGGACTGCGGCGTGACGGTCGAGCTCACTAGGACCGGGCCGGTGGTGTCGGGGCCGGTGGCGGAGGAGCCCTCGGGCGTGCTTTCCGTAGCTGGCTGGACTCTGGTGAGGACAGCGTCAGCACCGACAGAGGACGCAGCGGGCAACGAGCTGCTGGCCGCCGAGGCCGGGATCGCCGGGCCCAACTGGGCAGTAGCGGCGAGCATGGCGGCAAGGATGATGAAGGGCCTTCGCGGCGCGTTCCTATTCAAGTTTTTCTTTCCCCCAATATTCACAATTTCCACCAGAGTACCTGACGGTTTGCGCATGACGCTGCTCCACGTCCCCGTTGCGCTACCACCTGTGGTCGTTCCAGCGCGGAATAGCAACTAGGAGTCATAGCGCAGTGGGTGTTTCCCGGAATTGTTTTCAGAATTAAATGCCGTCCGTCCAAACACTTTGCTACCCGATAGACCTACGATGAAGTGGTCAATCACTCTTATCCATGGGGGTGCAGGTTGAACTATCCGCAATACCCGCAGGAACCGCGGCGGGTCCTTCATCCAGGTTGAAGGTCCGTGGGATGACGGTCGAGCTGACGAAAACCGGACCGGCGGTGCCCGTGGGGGTGCCCGTGACGTTTATTGTGGCGAGGATTTGGAATCCGCCGGAGGGTTGCCCAGGGCGTCGCTGAGCGGGTAGAGCGTGACGTTCCACGGCCCGGTCGCGGACCCTGTTGGGTCAGCTGTCGGGCCATCTCCTGCTCATCTCGCCGATGGGCGCGTCCATGGCATTCCTGGTTGCCGCCCCCCAATCGCCCTCTCTCAGCCCAGAAGTGTTATTGGGGGCCATTTCGTTGCCGCCATGGTCGGCGTCGGCGCGGGGCTCGTCAGCCACTCAATCTGGGCCGCTGCCATTGCGGGCGGTCTGGCGATCGGAGCCACGCTGTGGTTGAGAATGCCTCACTCACCGGCGGCTGCCACCGCGGTTATCAGGACCACGGCGACGACGGGGCAGGTTTCCCTTGTGGTGTGTTCCGTCATCGATGCGTGCATCCTGGTCATTTTTGGGATCCTCCGGTCGCAGCTCCGCGGGGGTACCTACCCGACCTACTGGATTTGAACAAGAGGCGTCCTGCACGACGAAGAGCACACGGTAACGTCGGGCAAGCTCGGCGGCGGGTCTGGGGGCGCCTCAGGTGGAGATGAGGGAGCCGGGAGTAGTAAGAAGCTCGCCGGTTCCAGCCACGTCTTCAATCCGGAGAGGATCATCGGCCCAACCGCCGTAGAGCTGTTCGTTGGCGCCTTCTCGGAGCTGGTCGTGGGTGACGGTCAGGCGGCAGGAAGCGCCCACCGGTTCGATCTCCCAGGTAACCCGGGAGGTGCCTTCGGCTTTGACGTCCTCACCCCAGAGCGCACGCATGCTTTGGACGAGCCGACGCGGCGGGTCCATCTCCAGGTTCTCGCCCTCGCCCAAGAGCTCCCCGCCCTTGGTTGCCATTTCGAACCGTGATCCCGGCGTCCAGTCCGAGGTGACGACGGATCCGAACTGGTACTTGCTGCGGATCTTGCCGTCCGTGATTGCCTCCCAGAGACGCTCCGGAGTGGTCTTGATATAGATATCAAAGATCTTTTCCATGGAACTTCCGATTAGCCCCGCAGCACCCACGCCGCGTTGTTTGGCTGCAGCCAGCCCTCCTCGGCCAGCGGCTCGGCGCCGAGCAGCACCATGCCGGCGGGCAGCCGAACCGGTTTGGTCCCCATCGCGACGGCGACGAGGAAGTGCTCGTTGCGTTCGCAGATGAGGAGGTTTCCGGCCTCGACCCGCCAGCTGCCGCCGTCGTCCGCGGTGAACACCTCGTTCTTCCACAACTGCCGGCGCAGCTCGATGGCAGTCCTGGCAAGGTTCAGGGCGGATTCGGGGTTCTGCTGCTGGAGTTCGATCGCGTGTGTGCCCCAGTCCGACGGGACCGGCAGCCACGGTTCCGCGGCCGGCTCTGCCAGCGAGAACCCATGGCTCAACGCGTCGTCCGCGGTCCACGGCAGCGGGACGCGGGCTCCGTCGCGGCAGACGCCGCCGCGGGCCCACATCGGATCCACCCGGGACTCCATCGGCACGTCGACCTCGGGCAGCCCGAGTTCCTGCCCTTGGTAGATGTACGCGGCGCCGGGCAACCCCAGCAGCGCCACGACGGCGGCCCGGGCCCGGACGCTGCCGAGCTCGCCGCCGCCGAATCGGGTGACGGAGCGGACGATGTCGTGGTTTTCGAGCGCCCACGTGGGGGCGGCGCCATGCAGCTGACGGGCGGCTTCGAGTTCGTTCCCGACGGCGGCCCACGCCTCCGCGTCCCAGCCGAGCTTCACGAAGGCGAACGCGAAGGCCTGTTGCATCTCGTCGGCCCGGGTGTAGCGGGCGGCGCGGGCGGGCTCCAGGTTGACCTCGCCTACCAGCAGGCGGTGCGGTTCATACTTCTCGGCGAGGGTGCGCCATCGGCGGTAGACCTCGTGGACGTCCTCCTGGTCCGAGACCTGCGGGTTGGACCGCAGCCCGTCCACCACCCCGCCCGTGGAGGGGGAGTCCGGCAGCCCGTCGACCTTGAACAGGGCATGCGCGACGTCGATCCGCAGCCCGTCCACGCCCTTGTCGAACCAGAATCGCAGCACGCCGTCGAAGTAATCGCCGACGGCGGGGTTGCGCCAGTTCCAGTCCGGCTGCCCGGCCGAGAACAGGTGCAGGTACCAGTCTTGGTCCGTCTCCGAGCCGGGGTTGGCGCGGTTCCAGGCCCGGCCGCCGAAGACGCTCTGCCAGTTGTTCGGCGGGACACCGCCGTCAGGCATGTCCACCGAGCCTTCAACGAAGTGGAACATGTCCCGCTCCGGCGAGCCCGGGCCGGCCGCGAGGGCCGCCTGGAACAGCGGATGCTCCGAGGAGCAGTGGTTGGGGACAACGTCGAGCAGGACGCGCAGGCCCAGCGAGTGCGCCTTGGAAAGCAGCGAGTCGAACTGTTCCATGGTGCCGAACAGCGGGTCCACGCCGCAGTAGTCGGTGACGTCGTAGCCCTGGTCCACCTGCGGGGAGGGCTGGAACGGGGTCATCCAGATGCCCTCGACACCGAGGGAGGCGATGTAGGGCAGCCGGGCGATGAGCCCGGCGAGATCGCCCACGCCGTCGCCGTCGCCGTCGGCGAAGGAGCGCGGGTAGACCTCGTAGATGACGGCGGACTGCCACCAGTCGGGGGCGGGGGACCGCGGCGTTTCAGTCGGCACGGGGGAGTGCTGTAGCGGCAAGGATTCGAAACTCAAGGATGCAACGCTCACCTACTAGTACCCGCCATGAGGCCTTGAAGATCCAGCACTGGAAAGTCAGCGCCATAATGATCAACGGTACGGTGACGATCATGCCGGCGGGCATCTGCTCGCCGGCGGCGCCTGAATGTCCGTGGAACCGGGGGACTTTCCCGGGCGTCATTTTCCGAGCGTGGCGTCCGGTGCCCGCTGTGTGGTGATCGGGTCTGCGTGGCGATGCACGAGTGTCCAAGTGTCGCCCTCGCTGCGATAGATGCTTGTTACCCGCAGATCAAACGGCGATTCTTCGTCTCCTCCTCCGACCTTGGCCTGCCAGTGTTCGATGTCCAGGAAGCAGGCGAGATCGGACGTGATGTGCTTGGTGAGGGTATCAACAGCGGTGACGCGTCCATCTTTGAATCGTGCCGCAGCTGAATCGAGGGCCTCTGAGACCCGCTCCCAGCCCACAGCCGGAGGGCCCCAAGGATTAGCAAGGGACACGTCCCCCAGATGGGAGAAAATGGCTTTGGCGGGTTCCGGATCGCCTTTAGCAAACTGATTTACAGCGTGACGAAACTGGTCTCTGACTTTGTCAAGGTCCATGGTTCTCACCTTCCAATTCGTAGGGCGACCGGGTCTGACGTACCTTGGCGGCTCCGCGCCCGGCCCGCTACCGGCTCCAGAATCTTACAAACGGGTGGGTGGTTGCCGGCTGGGGAGCCTTGCGCCAAACAACCCGCGTATGCGTTCAGTCGGTGTCGAGGGTAGCTTTCAGCAGTCGGTCGAAGCTGGTCGTTCCGTAATCGGGCGGCATTACGGCAATCATCAATTCGGTCGTTGTAACGAGCGGCGGGTGGATTGACGATGGACTCGGCGGTGCCGTTCGGCTTTGTGCTGCATGCTTTCGGCCTGCGACGGCGGATTCGCCTTCCCTGACGACGACCAGCTCAAGGCCCTGCACGCCGTGGACAGGCAACGGAATGCGCTGCTCATGCTCGATGAACCTCCGGAAACTGCGCAGTGACAGTCGGTCGTCCGGATTGCCGGTCAGCTCAAGGATGGTTTCATTGACACTCTGGTTGATGCCGATCAGGAATTTCTTCTCGCTAGACGATTTCGCCACGACGATGAGAGTTGTCAACGCGACTGCAAAGCCGACGATGAAGAGTGCCGCGGCTCCGGGGTCCCGAAGGCCGGCAAAGAAGATCATCAGCACGAGGCAAACGACGAACCCGACGAATCCGAGCCCCAGACACAAATAAGAGGCATCCATACCCGGCCGACCGCTCCATTGCTGAGAGGTGAAAGTCACGAGCAGCCTTTGCTCGGGTTTGGGGAGAGAGTTGCTCATTTTCCCTTCACTTCCAGGAGTGCCTCGGCGAAGGCGATTGCCTCACGGGCCCTCTTGAGATCGTCGAGGATGCCAGCGTCGGATAGGCCCCCAACCGGGCCTTCCGGTGTGCCCGCCAATTTCGCAACAGCCCTGCTTAAATTATCCCGCTCCAGCGCAAGCATTCTGGAGGACTCCAGTTTGGCCTTGCTCTTCTCAAGCTCCACAAGCGATTTTGTGAGTTCGTCGGACCGTTTTCGGAGCAGCTCCACCCGCTGCCCGATCCGTTCGGTGCGGTTGCGGAACATCGGTTCCATCCTGAGTGCGACCTCCAGGAGTTCCCTGACGGACTCGGCTTCCGGCCCCTGGGAGTGCTCCGCCAGTAGCTTGCTGGTCTTGGCCCGCCGCTGCTCCCACGACTCCATGCCGGCGAGGTTCTGATCCCTGAGCAGGGTGAGGATCGCGAGTGACTTGCTCAGTGACTGACGCCTGTTACTTAGATTCTTGGTGGCGGTTTCAAGCCGGGCGATGAACTGGGCGTAATTGTCGGTGACCTGTGCCGGTTCTCCCATGGATCCCTCAGAACTTGTATCAGACGGGGCGGCCCCGCTGCTTAAATTCTGGCGCACCCCACTGAGATTGTCTGCCCTCGGGAGTTAGTCGTTCCCGCTTAAGAGCCCGACGGCGGCGGGCACCCATGCCGCCGTCCAAGTTCTATCCCGCCCGGCCGTTGGCCCTGGCCGTCATCGCCGCGGCCTCCTTGCTAAACGCGTCTGCAGCCAACGCGGCCGACTCCACCGCGTGGACCGCTTCGGCACCGCGGCAGCGTCAACGTGGTGGAAGGGCCTGACGAGTACCAGCAGGGGATCGACGGCGTCGACTTCGTCTGCCTAATGCCGCTCATGACCGTGGACGACATCGACGAAGCTGCGAGAAAGACGCCGTCCTACCGCGCGCCGGGACAGTAGGAGTTTGGGGACAGCAGGCCTAACTTTGTTCCTTGTCTACAACATGGAGCGGAGGAGTCCGGCCAAAGCTGGGACCTGGACCACATGCGGAGCATCGCCCTGTACCAAGAAAGCATGGACCTCGGATACAAGTTCTCGTGGAGTAACCATCCGGATGGGTGCCCGCCCGGGAAGCGGGAACATGCCAGCACGCTCAACCGACGGTAGGGAGAGTCTTCCCGTTGGTGAATGCAGTACTACCCAGCCTTCAACGATATATCCGGGATAGACGGCACGAATCGCCTCGACACCTGCTCCCAGCCCAAAGGCCTTGAGCTCTCGGCCGTTGCGGAAAAGCTGCTTATTGTCCCACCAATAGGCGCCGTCTGCCCACATCTTTGAGTCGATTAGAGCGATTCTGTTTCCGGCAATAACGGCATGATCGAGGTCGGCGTGTTCGGACCCAGGCCAACGGAGTCCGTTGATGAGTCGGGCAGAGGGGATTACCGGAAGGACTGAGTGGGTGATGAGCCGGGCCGTGCGCCGTTCGCCCTCTGCGCCGATCTCCGCCCTGTCCCCGAAGCGTCCCACCGAGAGACCCCGACCGGGCACACCATGGACGGTGCGGCTGAGAATCTCCTCAACTAGATAAGCGCTGGCAAGGATGGCGGGAGGTGCAGGGCGTTTCCTTTTTGTCCACCACTTCGGGAGCATGGCAGCGACACACCAGAATCCGGCAGTTAGGGCGGTGATAAGAAGACAGGTTAGCCCCATTACCAACCAGTTGGGGTTTGTCTGAGTAGTGCTGAAGTACCAGATCGTACTGAATAGGGGAGGGGCGGTGCACACACTGCCCAAGACGTAGAAGACGGTTCGCCAAGTGCGTGTCCAGGGAGGTGCGGGCCGACGAATCTTGCGGGCTTCGCCCGACGGCGGGACAAGTGGAGGCCGGTATTCCACCGCCGGTCCGTTCCACGGAGTTGGGGTGGGCGGCTGCTCCATTTCAGCGAAGCCTGCTTCCGCCTTCTGCTGTGATGAGTCCGAATTGGACCGTGACTGTTTCTGTTGCGGCCTGTGGCTGCTGGTTCCTCCTGCGTGCCCGGAGTTTCTGTCCTTAGGAGTGCGGTCGTAGGCCGCTCTACGAGCCGGATCGGAGAGGACCTCGTAGGCTTCCTGAACGAGTCGGAATAAGCCGGTGCTGCCACCCACATCTGGATGCGACGTCCTGAGGCTTCGCTGGTATGCCTTTTTGATTTCGGCTGTGTCGGCCGTCGTTTGTACTCCAAGCACCTCATAATGCGTGACGGCTGCTTGTGTCATTCGGTCTGTTCCTCTCATTCCCCTTCAGGCAGCCTACCCGCGGGACGCGCTTCTGCCCCTGACTCGACGCGGCATTTCCTTTTGAGCTGTCTTTGACCGCAATTCAGTAGGCTGAACTTCCTGGATCGAGAGGCTTAATCCTGTCGTCACCAGCTGCAATCTTGTTGATGCAGGCTTGAACTTCGCTTCGGAGTTCAAGCAGATGAAAATGGTACTTTTCAGGCTCGTACATCCCCGCTTCGAGGTACCGATTACAGCCTTTGATCAAGCCAGACACCGGTTCTTGGGCGGGGGAATTTGGGCGCAGGTGATGACCGACACGTTTAGTCTGTTCCCGTATGTCCAGAACGCTTAAGTTCGCGTGCTTGAAATCATCAATGTCCTTTGCGCCATGGACGAGACGAGGATCGGTGATCTCGTGCAGGACTCGGCGGAGGTTTAGGTCGCTAATCAGGCGGTTCAATTCGACGCGTTCAGTCACCTTTAGCTGGTGCCGAAACGTCAAGAATGCGATGAGAACTGTCAATCCGGCCCCGAAAACTGCCACCAAAAGGTCTGGGATAAATGTGGTCCACATGGGACGAGTCTGCTTCAGGCTGGCCCCAACCAAGCGGAGTTGAGACTAGCGCGTCGCATTTGGTCTCGGAGTAGTAGAGCGCTGTCTCATCCGATGCGGACGGGCAGCAGTGGTACGCCACGGCGACGAACTCCGCGTCCCTCATGCGTGAACTCGTTGGAAGCGCGCTGGCTGTGCCTACTCGGAACGGGGAAGTCTGGCTTTCCAGAACCCTCAGCTCCGTTGGGCGCGCGGCAGTTACCCGGCCACCGCCGCCTTTGCCTCCTGCTTGGCCGCCATCCACTCGCTCAGCCACTGGGCCCGCACGCTCGACGTGATCCGGCAGTCGGCCACGAAGGTTCCCCTGGCGCCGGCGTCGATCCAGTCCTGGAGCGCGGAAAGGTCCGACAGCGTGCGGATGATCGCGGATTCGGCACCGAGCGCGCGGGCGATGCCGCTGAAGTCCACCTCGGGGATCAGCATGGGCTTTTCGGTCAGGCCCTGGGAGCCGTACTGGTGGATTTCGGCTCCATAGGCGGCATCGTTGTAGATCACCACGACGGCGCTGCTGGCCGCGCCAATCAGCGATTCGAGGTCGGACAGGCCCATCAGGAAACCGCCGTCGCCGGAGGCCAGCACCAGGGTGCGGCCGTCCTCCACTGCGCGGGCTGCCCCGACGGCGCTGGCGAGGCCCAGTCCGATGGCCTGGTAGGCGGTCCCGACCATGACCAGGTCCTGGGGCCTCGGGATGCGCCAGTACATGGGTGCCCAGCCGACGAAGTGCCCGCCGTCCTGGACCACCGTGCGGCGCTCCGGCAGCACCGCATCCAGTGCCGTGGCAAGGGAGCGCGGGTCCAGCCGGCCGTCCGGGGTCTCCGCTGAGCCTGGATGGTGGGCCGGTCGTTCGGCCAGGCGTTTGCGGGCTTCCGCGCGCCAGGCTCCTGCGGGGCTGGCGTCCGGCGAGGCCGGGACATCCAGCATCTTCAGGATGTGTCCCGCAGCAGACTTCACGTCCGCGCTGACGAACGTGTCCACCCGGGGGTGCGTCGGCTGCAGGGCGGTGTCGATCTGGATGACGGTGCTGTCCGGGCCGAGCAGGTGCCCGAACCGCATGGTGAAGGGGCTCAGGCTTGCCCCGGCCACAAGGACCACATCAGCCTCACCCATGAGCCCGGCCGCGGTCTCCGTGCCGAAGCCGCCCGCGACGCCGAGGTACCCGTCGCCCTCGAGGAGATTGAGCGCCAAGGCGGTTCCGGCGGTCAGCGCGCCGAGGCGGTCGGCGAGCTCCCGGAGCTCCGGGCCGGCGCCGGCGAGATGCGCACCGCGGCCGGCGAGGATCAGCGGTCGCTTCGCCCCGGCAAGCAGGCGGGCTACCTGCCCCAGGCCGCCGTCGACGTCGTCACTCACCGCCGGTGCCAGCGGCGCGGGAAGCTCTTCGTCCGCAGCCTCGACTGCCGCGAGGTCGTAGGGAATGGCAATAACGACGGCGGTTCGCTTGGTGAGCGCGTATTCCACCGCCTGCTGCGTGATGGAGCCCGCGGCGTCGCGGGTCACGGTGAACGTGGCGGCGCCGAGGCCCGCGGCGATTGCCGCCTGGTCCACGTCCCAGGGC
>NZ_JBFTZL010000082.1:0-15110 GCF_056406825.1 Arthrobacter sp. P1_A5
GCTCTTTTCCTCCGCATTTCACTCTGCATTTCACAAGGCAAGGAATCTCCATGAGTGTCTCTACCAACCCGTCGGCGCGGGGGCGCAAAGCAGCCGCAGCCCCCGCGCGGCGGGTTCGGCGGCTGTCCGGCCGCGACAAAGTGGTGCTCGGCTTGATGGTGGGCATCCCCACGCTGATCCAGCTCGTACTGGTCTGGATCCCCACCCTCATGTCGGTCGGACTGTCCTTCACCCGCTGGAACGGGCTGGAGCTGACCGACATCAAGCCCGCCGGCGTCGAGAACTACCAGTTCATCGCCCAGGATTACCCGCCGTTTTGGCCGGCCATGCAGCACAACGTGCTGTGGCTGGCGTTCCTGGCACTCGTCGCCACCCCGCTGGGGCTGCTCCTGGCCGTGCTCCTGGACCAGAACATCCGCGGCACGCGGATCTACCAGAGCATCTTCTTCGCCCCGGTAATGCTCTCCCTTGCCCTGATCGGGATCATCTGGCAGCTGTTCTACAACCGGGACAGCGGCCTCCTGAACTTCCTGCTTGGCACCGCCGGCACGCCCCAGGCCGTCGACTGGTTCGGGGATTCCAGCGTCAACATCTGGGCAGCCCTCTTCGCCGCCACCTGGCGGCACGCCGGCTACGTCATGATCCTGTACCTGGCCGGGCTCAAGGGCGTGGATCCGACCCTGCGCGAGGCGGCCCAGATCGACGGCGCCAACGCGGTCCAGACCTTCTTCCAGGTGGTCTTCCCGGCCATGCGCCCGGTGAACGTCATCATCATCGTCATCACCGTCATCGAATCCCTCCGGGCGTTCGACATCGTCTACGTGATCAACCGCGGCACCAACGGGCTGGAACTGATCAGCGCCCTGGTCATCCAGAACCTGGTGGGCGAAGGGCAGGTGATCGGCATCGGCTCGGCGCTGGCCGTCATCCTGCTCGTCATCTCGCTGATCCCCATCACGTTTTATCTCTCCCGCGCATTCGGAAAGGACAAAGAGGCATGAGCATCGCCCATCCAACCGATGCCGCCGCGGCCGGCAGCCCGGCAGACGCCCGGCAGCGCAGCTCCGGCCCAGGAAGGACCGGCCCCCGCCCCGGCCGCCCGGCCAACAACAAGCAGGGCAAGAAGCACTACGGCACCCACGTCTTCCTCATCGTCATGGCGGCGATCTGGCTCGTACCCCTGGCCTGGGCCATTTTCACTGCCCTGCGGCCCAAAGCTGACACCGACAAATACGGCTACTTCAGCACCGGCGGCGCCTTCAACTTCGACAACTTCGCCCAGGCCTGGACACAGGGCGGCTTTTCCCAGCTGTTCTGGAACTCCGTGCTCATCACGGTCCCCTCGGTGTTCCTGATCCTCTTCTTCGCCTCCATGATGGCGTTCGCCGTGAGCCGGGTGAGCTGGAAGTTCAACATCACCTTGCTGATCATGTTCACCGCCGGAAACCTGTTGCCGCCGCAGGTGCTCGCGGCGCCGCTCTTTGAAATGTTCAAGCACTTCGAGCTTCCCTACGCCGTCAGCGATTCAGGGAACCTGCTCAACACCTACATCAGCGTGATCGCCGTGGACACCGCCTTCCAGATCGGCTTCGTGACGTTCGTCCTCTCGAACTACATGAAGGCCCTGTCCCCCGAGCTGACCGAGGCGGCCCTGGTTGACGGTGCCGGCGTCTGGCGCCAGTACTGGGACATCATCCTGCCGCTGTGCCGCCCGGCCCTGGCCGCCATGGGCACGCTCGAGGTGATCTTCATTTACAACGACTTCTTCTGGCCCCTGCTCTTCATCCAAAGCGGAGACCGGCTTCCGGTCACCACCGCGATCAACAACCTCCAGGGCCAGTTCCTCTCCAACTACAACCTGATCGCCGCCGGCGCCATGATCACGGCTGTTCCGGCCCTGATCATCTACCTGCTCCTGCAGCGCCACTTCGTGGCGGGCCTGACCCTCGGCTCCAGCAAAGGATAAACGTGGACAACAGCTCCAACCAGAACAACGCCATGGACTACATCACCGCCCGCCTCGGCTCCGAAGGCTCCCCGATGCTGGCATTCGGCGGAGACTACAACCCGGAGCAGTGGCCCGAGGAGACCTGGGACGAGGACGTCCGGCTGATGCGCGAGGCCGGCGTCAACCTGGTCAGCGTGGGCATCTTCAGCTGGTCCCTGCTTGAGCCGTCCGAGGGCGTCTACGAGTTCGGCTGGCTGGACCGGGTCCTGGACCTGCTGCACGCCAACGGCATCCGGGTGGACCTGGCGAACGCCACGGCGTCGCCGCCGCCCTGGTTCAGCCACAAGTACCCCGAGTCTCTGCCCGTGACGGCCGACGGCGTGCGGCACAGCTACGGTTCCCGGCAGGCCTTCGCGGCCTCGAGTGCCGAATACCGCCGGGCCGCCGCGGCCCTGACCGAGCAGATCGCCACCCGGTACAAGGACCACCCCGCCGTCGTGATGTGGCATGTCCACAACGAGTACGGCTGCCACAACCAGCCTGATTTCTCGGACGGTGCCGCCGCAGGTTTCCGGCGCTGGCTCGAACGCCGGTACGGCAGCCTGGAGGCCCTCAATGCCGCGTGGGGCACCGCCTTCTGGTCCCAGCGCTACTCGGCCTGGGAGCAGATCCTGCCGCCGCGCACCTCCGGGACCTGGGTGAACCCGACCCAGCAGCTGGACTTCGCCCGCTACTCCTCCGATGAGCTGCTCGAATGCTACAAGGCCGAGGCCGCGATCATCCGCACGCACTCGGGACATCCCGTGACCACCAACTTCATGGGTTTCAACATGGGCCTGCACCAGCCCGTGGACTACTGGCGCTGGTCCGAAGAGATGGATGTGGTCTCCAACGACCACTACCTGATTGCCGAGGATCCGCGGAACTTCCAGGAACTGGCGGCAACCGCGGACCTCACCCGCGGCTGGGCCAAGGGCAAGCCGTGGCTGCTCATGGAGCATTCGACCTCGGCCGTGAACTGGCAGCCGCGCAACATCGCCAAAGCGCCCGGCGAGATGCTGCGCAATTCCCTGCAGCATGTAGCCCGCGGCGCCGACGGCGCGCTCTTCTTCCAGTGGCGGGCCTCGCGGGCCGGCGCCGAAAAGTTCCATTCCGGGCTGCTGCCGCACGCCGGCACGGACACCAAGGTTTGGCGCGAAGTGGTGCAGCTGGGCCAGGCGCTGCGCAGCCTGGCCGAAGTCAGCGGCTCGGTAGTTACGGGCGCGTCCGGCCGGGTGGACGTCGCGATCCTCCACGACACTGACGCCCGCTGGGCCTCGGAACTGGACTCGCACCCGAGCGTGGACGCCTCCAACATCGCCGAAACCAGGCGCTGGCACGATGCCTTCTACCGCTCCGGCATCCCCACCGACTTCCGCCAAAGTACCGATGACCTGTCCGGCTACCGGCTCGTCGTCGCGCCGATGCAGTACCTCGTGAGCGATGCCGGGGCCACGAAACTTGACGCGTACGTGCGCTCCGGCGGCCACCTCGTGGTGACCTATTTCTCCGGTATCGTGGACGAAAATGACCACATCAGGCTTGGCAGCTATCCCGGCGCGTTCAGCGGACTGCTGGGCGTGAAGATGGAAGAGTTTTTCCCGCTGCGCGGCGGCGAAAGTATCCGGCTCAGCAGCTTCGGGGCGGGTACCTGCTGGAACGAATTGGGGCATGCCACCACCGCCGAGGTCCTCGCGGCCGTGGAAGAGGGACCGGCCGCCGGTTCTCCCGCCGTGACCCGTAACCGTGCCGGAAGCGGCCGCTCCTACTATGTCGCCACGTCACTCGCGCCGGAAGGCTTGGGCGAACTGCTCGCCGTCGTCTGCGCCGATGCCAGGGTGCAGCCGCTCGTCCCGGACCTGCCGGCCGACGTCGAAGTGGTCCGGCGCAGCAAGGACGGGACGGACTGGACGTTCTGCATCAACCACGGCGCCCACGACGTCCGGCTGCCGCTGGAAGGCGTGGACCTGCTCACCGGCGCCGAACTCGACGGCGGACTCGGCCTCGCGGCCGGCAGTGTCGCCGTCGTCCGTTCCGCTGCCGCCCGATTGGTCGGCACCTCCGCCAGCCACTCAAACCACTCAAACCTGTAAGGACTCCACATGCTAGCCGCAGCCCGCCATTCCGCCATCCTCGCGGAGGTCCAGCGTGAGCGGATCGTCCGTGTCGCGGACCTCGCCAAGATGCTCGGCGTCTCGCTGATGACCGTGCGGCGGGACATCGAGGCCCTCGACGCGGCGGGCGCCGTGGAGAAGATCCACGGCGGGGCCAAGTTGCCCGGCGGCGCCGGCACCCACGAGCCAGGCTTCGAGCTGAAGGTGACCCAGCTCAAGGACGAGAAGATGGCGATTGCGCAGGAGGCGGCCGCACAGGTGCGCGAGGGCATGGCGGTGGGGCTCAGCGCCGGCACCACCACGTGGGCGCTGGCCCAGCTGCTGTCCGCCGGCCCGCGGATCACGGTGGTCACCAACTCCGTGCGGATCGCGGATGTCTTCCACCAGAGCGCCTCCCCGTCCACCGTGATCCTGACCGGCGGCGAGCGCACACCCTCGGACGCCCTCGTCGGGCCTTTGGCCACTTCCTCGCTCAAACAGCTGCATCTGGACGTATTGTTCCTCGGCGTCCACGGTGTCGACGCCGATGCCGGGTTCACCACCCCCAACGTGCTCGAGGCCGAAACCGACAGGGCCTTCGTCACCGCGGCCCGGCGGGTGGTGGTGCTGGCGGACCACACCAAGTGGGGCACCCTCGGCATCAGCACGATCGCCGGCCTGGAGGACGCTGACGAACTCATCAGCGATGACCTTCTGGGCAGCGAGGCCCGGCGCATCCTCGGCGAGCGCGTCGGCCGGCTCCGCCTGGCCCATACCGGCGACGCCCGGAGCATCAGCGCAGCCAGCCCCGCAGCAGCCACAGGCTGACCGCCCGGCCCCCGCCCACCCAAACCACTACGCCTGGAGCTGCCGTGAACAACCCGGACCTCACCCTTGCCGCCGAGACCCGCTCCCCCGTGGGCGTCCCGGACCTGTCGCCGCAGAATCTGGAGCCGTTGTACCTGCGCCGCTCCGGAACGTCCCTGCTGATCGACTTCAGCACGGGCGAGGCCGCCATGCTGCACTTCGGCGCCGACCTCGGCCCGGCCCTGCCGGATCTTTCGCTGCTGGGCCAGGCCGTGCCGCACTCGGCCCTCGACGTCCCGGTGACGCTGGGCGTGATCCCGCAGGCGTCCTCCGGCTGGCGCGGGCGCCCCGGCCTTCGCGGCCACCGGAACGGCCAGGCGTTCTCGGCCCGTCTGCGTGTTGTCAGTGTTGAACGATCCAGTGCTGAGCTGTCCAGCGCCGGGCGGTCCCGCGGGGCGGACTGCTCGGCCGTCATCACCCAGGCCGACCCCGAGGCCGGTGTCAGCGTCCGCACGGAGATCAGGATCAACGACGGCGGCCTGCTCCAGCTCCGGCACCGGCTCGACAACGACGGCGCCGGCCCGTACAGCCTCGACGAACTCGCAGCCGTGCTGCCCGTGGGCCGCGCCGCCACAGAAATCCTGGACCTGACCGGCCGCTGGTGCCGGGAGTCCCACCCCCAGCGCCTGCCGCTGCGCCAAGGCACATGGGTCCGCTCGGGCCGGCACGGCCGGACCGGCCACGACGCCTCGCTCCTGCTGGCGGCCGGCACCCCCGGATTCGGGAACCGCCACGGGCAGGTCTGGGCCGTGCATCTGGGCTGGAGCGGCAACCACGAGAGCTTCGTTGACGCCGCCGCGGACGGCCGGACCGTCCTGGGCGCCTCGGAACTGCTCGGCACCGGCGAGATCAGCGTGGCAGCGAACGCCAGCTACGAGACCCCGTGGCTGTACGCTGCCTACTCCGCCGCGGGCCTGGACGGCATCAGCGATGCCTTCTACAGCTGGTTCCGCGGGCGCCCGCACCATCCCGGCGTGCGGTCCGGCAAGGCCCGTCCCGTGGTGCTCAACGTCTGGGAAGCGGTGTACTTCGACCACCGCCTCGAGCCCCTGCTCGAACTCGCCGAAGCGGCCGCCGGGCTCGGCGTGGAACGCTTCGTCCTCGACGACGGCTGGTTCCGCGGCCGCCGCGACGATCACGCCGGCCTTGGCGACTGGTACGTCGACGAGGACCTGTGGCCCGAGGGCCTCACGCCGCTGATCGACGCGGTCACAGGCCACGGCATGGAATTCGGGCTCTGGGTCGAACCCGAAATGGTCAACCTGGACTCGGACCTGGCCCGCGCCCATCCGGACTGGATCGCCGGCCCCGCACCCCGGAGCCCCGGGGGGAACCAGTCCGCCGGGGGCAACCCGCCCGACGACGGCGGCCCGGCCGGCCGGCTGACTGGCCGGCTGCCCATGCAATGGCGGCACCAGCAGGTCCTTGACCTGGTCAATCCGGCGGCCTGGCAATACATCTTCGACAGGCTCGATGCCCTGTTGAGCGAATACCGGATCAGTTACCTCAAATGGGACCAGAACCGGGACCTGGCCGAGATGGGCCACGCTGGCCGCCCGTCCGTGCACGCCCAGACTCAGGCCGTCTACCGGCTCCTGGACGAGCTCCGCAAGGCCCACCCCGGCGTCGAGATTGAAAGCTGCTCCTCCGGCGGGGCCCGCGTGGATCTCGGCATCCTGGAGCGCACCGACCGGATCTGGGCCTCGGACTGCAACGATGCCCTGGAACGGCAGACCATCCAGCGCTGGACCGGCGTGGTGGTGCCGCCGGAGCTCGTCGGATCGCACATTGGCCCCACCACGAGCCACACCACGGCGCGAACGCACGATCTCTCGTTCCGGGCGATCACCGCGATGTTCGGCCACTTCGGCCTCGAATGGGATGTCCGGCGCCTCGACGATGCCGAACGTACCGAGCTTGCCCGAGCCATCGCGCTGTTCAAGCAGTACCGGCCGCTCCTCCACAGCGGGCGCATGGTGCGGGCCGACGAGCCCGATCCGGCCCTCCGGCTGCACGGCGTCGTGTCCCACGACGGTGGGGAGGCCCTCTACGCCCTGGTCTCGGTGGCGACCTCGTTCGCCGAAGTCCCGGGGAAGGTCTGCCTGCCCGGGCTGCTCCCGGACACCGCGTACCGGGTGGAAACGGTCTACCCGGCGGCCGAGGACCGGCGGGCGTTCCTGCAGGCGGCGCCACCGGCGTGGCTTGCGGGCGGCGTCGAGGCGTCGGGACGCTTCCTGGCCGAATCCGGGCTCCCAATGCCGGTCCTGAACCCGGAACACGGGCTGCTCCTGGCAGTCCGCCGTACCACCGCCGGCGCTCCGGCCGCCGATCCAGCCGCAAACAGCGCACACCCCGTGAGGAACCCCTAGCATGGGCCAGATTACGAAACGCTCCCACAAGCTCTCCGACGGCCGGGACATCATCTACTTCGATGATGCCGATACCGTCCTGCCCCCGCACCGGGGCGAGGATCTCCGCGCGCCGGCGGTCCGGCCGCCCACGGCCACCATGCGCCAGGACGTCCTGACCGGGGAGTGGATCTCGATCGCGGCCGCCCGGCAGAACCGGGTGGTCCTGCCGCCCTCGCACCTGGACCCACTGGCCCCGGCGTCGCCGGAGAATCCCTCGGAGATTCCGAGCCTCTACGACGTCGCCGTCTTCGAAAACAAGTCTCCCTCCTTCGGGCCGGACCTGGCGGGGGCCGCCGCGCCGGAAGGCCTGGATGACCTCGCCCGGGTAGGGCTGGGGCGCAGCCGGCAGTCCGTGGGCCGGTGCGAAGTGGTGTGCTTCTCCCCGGAACACACCGGCTCCCTGGCGGGCCTGCCCCTGTCCCGGATGCGCACAGTGGTGGAAGCCTGGGCGGACCGGACGGCCGCGCTGTCCGCGCTGCCCGGCGTCGAACAGGTCTTTCCGTTCGAGAACCGCGGCGAAGCGATCGGCGTGACGCTGCACCACCCGCACGGACAGATCTACGCCTACCCGTACATCACGCCGCGCACGGCCCAGTTGGTCCGCACGATCGAAAGTTACGGCGGCTCGCTGTTCGAGGACATCCTCAGCTTCGAGCAGAAATCCGAGCGGGTGCTGCTCCAGGGCGAGCACTGGACGGCGTTTGTCCCGTTTGCGGCGCGCTGGCCGCTGGAAGTGCATATCCTCCCGCACCGGCACGTCCCGGACCTCGCCGCCACGACCGACGAGGAACGCGATGAGTTCTCCCTGCTGTACCGCCAGCTCCTGCGTGGCGTCGATGCCCTCTACGACAGCCCCACGCCGTACATTTCGGCGTGGCACCAGGCTCCCGTCCACGCCCACCGGGACGACATCCGGCTCATGCTGCAACTGACCTCGCCCCGCCGGGAGGAGGACAAGCTCAAGTACCTGGCAGGGTCGGAAGCCGCGATGGGGGCATTCATCGCGGACATCCCGCCGGAAACGGCCGCCGCCCGGCTCCGCGACGCCATGGAGGCAGCATCGCGGCCACCGCGTACAGCAGGGCTCGAGCCATTCCGTACAGAACTCCCGGCAACAGAACAGGAAGCAGCCCAGCCATGAACGAGGTCCTTGAACGGGAAAGTGGGTACTTTTCCAGTGAGTTTGGGGGCGCGCCGGACGGCTTGTGGTCGGCGCCCGGGCGGGTCAACCTGATCGGTGAGCACACGGATTACAACGAGGGCTTCGCGTTTCCGATCGCGATCGACAAGCGCACCACGGTGGCGGCCCGCGTCCGCGCAGACCGTCTGCTCCGGGTCACCAGCAGCTCTTTCCCCGGCGTCATAGAGGTAAGCCTCGACCGCCTGGAGCCGGATAGCCTCACCGGCTGGGCCGCGTACCCCCTCGGCGTGGCCTGGGCGATGTCCCGGGCGGCGGCCGGCGGCGCCGGTTCCGACGTCGCGTCCGGTTCCGCAGCCGGTTCCGGCGTCCCGTCCGGGATGTCCGGCCTGGACCTGGCGCTGACCTCGGATGTCCCGGCCGGCGCCGGGCTGTCCTCCTCCGCCGCCATCGAATGCGCGGTGGCCCTGGCCCTGAACGATCTCTGGGGCTTGGGGCTGGGCAGGCCCGAACTGGCACGGATCGGCCAGCTGGCCGAGAACCGGGTGGTCGGCGCGCCCACCGGCATCATGGACCAGTCGGCCTCGCTCCTGGGTGAGCCCGATCATGGCATCCTGCTCGATTGCCAGAACCTGTCGACCGAGGCGGTTGCCCTCGGCTTCGCCGGTGCCGGGGTGGGTCTGCTCGTGATCGACACCCGCACCAGCCATTCCCATGCCGACGGCGGCTACGCCAGCCGCCGCCGTTCCTGCGAGGACGGCGCCCGACGCCTGGGCGTCGGCAGCCTGCGGGCGCTGGGCCCGGCCGATCTACCCCGCGCCGCAGCACAGCTCGACGGACAGACCTACCGCCGGGCCCGCCACATCATCACGGAAAACCAGCGGGTGCTCGACACCGTGACGGCACTGCGGACCTCCGGCCCCGCCGCGATCGGGCCGTTCCTCAACGAATCGCACGAGTCCATGCGCGACGACTTCGAGATCTCCACCCCTGAGCTCGACCTCGCCGTGGCCAGCGCGCAGGGATTGGGCGCCATCGGCGCGCGGATGACCGGCGGCGGTTTCGGTGGCGCAGCCATCGCTCTGGTCCGCAACGACGGCGCCGCAACGGTGGCCGCGGGAGTTACCCGCGACTTCGCCCGGGCCGGGTACGCGGCCCCGCACATCTTCACCGTCACCGCCTCCGAGGGCGCCCGCCGGGAACTGTAGCCCGGAAGGCCCCCAGGTCGTTATGCCCGCACGAGGCGGGCGGCGTCGGCCAGAAGTTCCACGGAACGGAGCCGGGGTTCGGTCCCGGTGCTCTGGTGCGCCACGATCAGTTCGTCGGCGTCGGCGTGCGCCGTGAACTCCTCGAGGTACGCAAGAACAGCCTCGGGGGTGCCCACCGCGGAGTACTTCATCATCTGCGCCATCTGCTGGCCCTGGGGCGAGTCCAGGATCATGTCCGCCTCGTCGTCGCTAAACACGCGGCCATTGCCGAAGAACAACGAAACCCTGGCCCGCTTGGTGGCCTGGAACATCGCCTGCGCCTCAGCGGCGGAATCGGCGGCAATGACATTGACTCCGGCGATCACGTGCGGCGCCTCGAGCTGCGCGGAGGGCCGGAATTCGCGGCGGTAGACCGCCACCGCATCCTGCAGCGCGTTGGGCGCGAAGTGCGAGGCGAACGCATAGGGCAGGCCCAGCTGGGCGGCCAGCCTGGCGCCGAACAGGGAGGAACCCAGGATGTACAGCGGCACGTTGGTGCCCTTGCCCGGGGTGGCCTCGACGCCCTGGATGCGGGTGGGGCCGCTCAGGTAGCCCTGGAGCTCCAGGACGTCCTGCGGGAAGCTGTCCGCCGACATCGGATCGCGGCGCAGGGCGCRCATGGTGTTCTGGTCGCTGCCCGGCGCCCGGCCCAGGCCGAGGTCGATCCTGCCCGGGTGCAGGGTCTCAAGCGTGCCGAACTGTTCCGCGATGGTCAAAGGGGAGTGGTTGGGCAGCATCACGCCGCCGGCGCCGAGCCGGATGCTGGAAGTGTGGGCCGCGACGTGGGCGATCAGCACACTCGTGGCGGACGAGGCGATCGCGGACATGTTGTGGTGCTCGGCGTACCAGATCCGCCGGTAACCCCGGTCCTCGGCGAGCTGCGCCATGGCCACGCTGCCGGCGAAGCTATCCGCCGCCGTCTGGCCCGGGCCGATGGTAGCGAGATCAAGAATGGAAAGCGGAACAGTCACGGAAAAGCCGGCCTTTCGTAGCGGAGCAGT
Source organism: Arthrobacter sp. P1_A5 (assembly GCF_056406825.1). NCBI lineage: Bacteria > Bacillati > Actinomycetota > Actinomycetes > Micrococcales > Micrococcaceae > Arthrobacter > Arthrobacter sp. P1_A5. The sequence goes on from NZ_JBFTZL010000082.1 coordinate 10,745, forward strand.
GTGCGGGCCGGAGTTTGGACTGCGGTCCTGGGTGGCACCGGGTCTCCGGCGCGGGCACACTGGGGTCAACGACGGCGGCCCCCGGGATATTTCTGCGGGCGGCTCAGGGGCACGAGTAGTTGTAGTCAAGGCCCCCCGAGATGTACTGCGTCATCGAGACGCGGCTGTTCGAGGTGAGTCCGGGGCGGGCGCAGTTCGCCTTGGCCCCGGCCGCCGATCCCGCTCCAGCGAGCCAGCTCGGCAGTCCTGCCAGCGGGCTGGTGAACTTCACGCTTCCGGCGATCTCCCCCCACTGGTAGGCGGTGGAGTAGAGGCCCACGCGGGCGCCGATCTTCTTGAAGTAGGCGGCCATGCCTTCCAGGACGGCGACGTTGGCGGCTTTGTCTTCCTGCCAAGTGTTTTCCGTTTCCACATCCAGCCACCAGAGGTAGGACTGCGGATTGCTGAGCCCGCGGCGCTTGGCGTCGTCGGACGCCTTGGCCCACCCATACATATAGGAGCAGGCTTTGAGCGACCCCAAGGCGCAGTTGCCGTAGGGGTTTGTGACCTTCACCCCGTTGTAGGTGTTCAACATCGGCCACCAGGACCCCTGCCGGGCGGGGTTGGCCGTGTTGACGTACAACGCCACCCTCGGCTGCGCCGTGGCTGCCGGGGACTTTGCGGTCTTGGCCCAGGCCAGCTGGCTTGCCAGGCACGGGTTCGTGTTGTTGGCCAGGCCATGGTTGACGCCGACGATCGCGAAGACCGGCTGCTTTGGGAGGGTCTTCCCGCATTGCGGCCAGGACACATCGATTCCGGGTCCCGAGGTACTGGCCGTAGCGGCCGATGCGGGGCTTCCGCCCAGCAGGACAAGGCCGAGGGTCACGACAAAGGCCAGCACGATGCGCGGGAGCGAGTTGGGCATGCCACAGTCTAAGGCATAATTTCCAATCGTTAGCGTAAATCCGAAGGGCGCATATCCTCGGACCGGACGGCCGCTGCTCACGGCCCCGCATCGCCGGGGCGGGGACGCCCCGTTAGGAAACCTTGGAATAGTCAGCAGGCTGAGGATGTTCTCTTCCCTATGAGCCATGACAAAGCACAGCATCCGGAAAAATCCGCCACGATCGCCCTGAAGGACCTGGCAACCGTCCGCCGGCTGGGCTTTGGCGCCATGCGGATCGTCGGCGACGGCGTCTGGGGCGAGCCGGCAGACCGCGCCGCGGCGGTCGCCGTGGTACGCCGCGCCGTGGAGCTTGGCGTCGACTTCATTGACACCGCCGACTCGTACGGCCCCAACATCAGCGAGGAAATCCTCGCCGAGGCGTTGCACCCCTACCGGGACGGCGTCAAGATTGCGACGAAGGTGGGATTCACCCGCACCGGACCCAACGCCTGGGTTCCGGTCGGCCGGCCCGAATACCTGCGCCAGCAGACGGAACTGAGCCTGCGCAAGCTCAAGGTCGACGCCCTCGACCTCCTGCAGCTGCACCGGATCGACCCCAAGGTGGACCGCGAGGAGCAGTTCGCCGTGCTGCGCGATCTGCAAAAGGAAGGCAAGGTCAAGGCCCTCGGCCTCTCCCAGGTCAGCGTGGAGGAACTGGAGGAAGCCGGGAGGTACTTCACGGTCTCTACGGTGCAGAACCGCTACAACCTCACCGACCGCAGCTCCGAGGACGTCCTCGAGYACGCCGAGGAGAACGGCATCGGCTTCATTCCGTGGGCGCCGATCTCCGCCGGCGAGCTGGCCCGGCCGGGCGGACCGCTCGACGAGGCTGCGAAGCGGCTGGGCGCCACGACTTCCCAGGTGGCCCTGGCCTGGCTTCTGCGCCGGTCCCCCGTCATGATGCCGATCCCCGGCACCGGCTCCGTCAAGCACCTTGAAGAGAACCTGGCCGCCGCCGGCGTCGTCCTCGACGACGCCACCTATGCGGAACTCAAAGCGACCCGCTGAACCGCGCCGCTTCCCATATTCACCTCATCCACCGTCCGCCGGCCCTGCCGGCAGAACAGGAGCAACACCATGGCTAAAAATATTCTGATGGTTGTCTCGGCAGCAGATTCCCTGACAATGCGCGACGGCAGCGACCACCCCACCGGGTACTGGGCCGAGGAGCTCGCCGTCTCCCACCGGACCCTTCTCGACGCGGGCCACACCGTGCACATCGCCACTCCGGGCGGCAAGAAGCCGACGGTGGATGAGGTGAGCCTCGCGGCTGAGTCCGCCGGCGGGCAGGACCGTGCGGATAGCTTCCGCCGCTACATCGATTCCCTCGACGCCGAACTGTCCAACCCGCTKGTGCTGGCCGACGTCGACGCCTCCGCCTACGACGCCGTCGTGATGCCGGGCGGACACGGGCCCATGGCCGACCTTTACCAGGATGCAGATCTTGGCCGTCTGCTGACGGCCGTCAACACGGCCGGCATGATCATCGCGCCGTTCTGCCACGGCCCGGCCGGGCTGTTGAGCGCCACGGACGACGACGGCGCGTTCACCTTCGCCGGACGCCGCCTCACCGTTTTCACCAATGAGGAGGAGCTGGGTGGCGGCACGGGACCCAATACACCGTGGTTCGTGGAGGACGTCCTGGAGGAGAAGGGCGCGGTAGTGGAGAACGGCGCGGCCTGGACGTCTCATGTTGTGCGGGACGGAAACCTCATCACCGGGCAGAACCCGCAGTCCAGCGAGGACGTGGCCAAGGAGGTCCTCAAGGCCCTCGCCGAATAAGCCACGCTTAGCCGGGTCCGGGAACCCCGGACCCGGCTAAGCTAACCGCATGGCCATCAAATCCACTGCAGACAAAGTCGCCACGATCGTCCAGGGCTACACCCTGGACGGCCCGACGATCGAGCTCGGCGCGGCGATCGTCGACGGCGAACTCCACAAGGAAGCCTCCGTCCGGCTGCCGCTCGCGATGATGAACCGGCACGGCCTCGTGGCCGGTGCGACAGGCACGGGCAAGACCGTCACGCTGCACATGATGGCCGAACAGCTTTCCACCGCGGGKGTGCCGGTGTTCCTGGCCGACATCAAGGGCGACCTCTCGGGTCTGGCCACCGCCGCCACGGGCACAGAAAAACTCCTGGCCCGCACGGAGAGCATCGGCCAGGCCTGGTCCGGCAAGACTTTTCCGGTGGAGTTCCTGGCCCTCGGCGGCGACGGCAAGGGCATACCGGTCCGCGCCACCATCACCTCCTTCGGCCCCATCCTGCTCTCCCGCATCATGGACCTGAACGAGACCCAGGAATCCAGCCTGCAGCTCGTCTTCCATTTCGCGGACAAGAAAGACCTGGAGCTGATCGACCTCAAGGACCTGCGGGCCGTGATCCAATTCCTGACGTCGGCCGAGGGCAAGGACGAGCTTGAGGAACTAGGCGGCCTCTCCAAGGCAACCGCCGGCGTGATCCTGCGCGAACTGATCACGCTCGAGGCGCAGGGTATGGAGAAGTTCTTCGGCGAACCCGAGTTCGACACCGCGGAACTGCTGCGTACCGCGCCGGACGGCCGCGGTGTGGTGAGCTGTCTGGAGCTTCCGACGCTGCAGACCAAGCCCATGCTCTTCTCGACGTTCCTCATGTGGCTGCTGGCCGACCTCTTCGAGGACCTGCCCGAGGCCGGGGACCTCGACAAGCCCAAGCTCGTGTTCTTCCTCGATGAGGCCCACTTGCTGTTCAACGGCGCCTCGAAAGCCTTCCTTGACGCGATCACCACCACCGTCCGGCTCATCAGGTCCAAAGGCGTCGGAATTTTCTTCGTGACGCAGACCCCCAAGGACGTCCCCGCCGACGTCCTCGGCCAGCTGGCAAACCGCGTGCAGCACGCCCTCCGCGCCTATACCCCGGAGGACGCCAAGGCCCTCAGGGCCACCGTCTCCACCTTCCCGACCAGCGACTACGACCTCGAGGAGACCCTCACTACCGCCGGCATCGGCGAGGCCGTCATCACAGTCCTGAATGAGAAGGGCGCGCCGACCCCGGTGGCGCTGACCCGGCTCCGCGCCCCGGAGTCCGTGATGGGTCCCAGCACCGACGAGCTGATCTCCAGGACCGTCGCCGCCTCCGCCCTGCTGCCCAAGTACGGCACCGCCGTCGACAACATCTCGGCGTACGAGAAGATCGCCGCCGCAGGCGGCGACCGCACAGGCGCCGCCCCCACCGGGCCGGCGGCCGGGACCGCACACCACGGCGGCGCCCGGGACGGCGGCAGCCAGCAATCCGCCCAGGACGGCGGTTTGGACCCCGGCGCCATCGACGCCGAAGCCCGGCGGATCGAGGAGGAAATCCTTGGCCGCCCCAGCAGCCGCCCCGCGCCGGCGCCCAGGACGCCCGACGATGACAACGTGGCCGAGCGGCGCGCCCCCCGGCCGGCGCAGCCGCCGGCCGGGGG
>NZ_JBFTZL010000083.1:0-14865 GCF_056406825.1 Arthrobacter sp. P1_A5
ACCCAGGCAGCAACGCATCACCGCAATCCGAAGGGCTACACCGTGGCAGATAACGCACGCGAACACACGGGCAATCAGGCTGGCCATGGCCAGCCCCCGTACCATGGCGTTCCGGCAAACGCGCTGCCGCTGACGGCCAGCGAGGACCGCCAGTGGGCCACGCTCGCGCACTTCGGCGGCATCCTGGGCTGCGTGCCGTCGCTGCTGATCTACCTCATCTTCAAGGACCGCGGCCCGTTCACGGCACAGGAATCCAAGGAAGCCCTCAATTTCACGCTGCCGCCGACGCTCGCCGCGGTGCTGGCCAATTTACTGGTCTTCATCCCGGTGGTGGGCAACCTCTTCGCCGTGCTCGCCACGGTGATCTGGATCGCCGTGACGTGCTTCTCGGTGGCGGCCGGCATCCACGTCAACCGCGGCCAGCCGCACCGTTACGAGTTCAACCTGCGCTGGATCAAATAGCCGGCCCGGACCCAAGCAAGAGAGCCGGCCGCCGCCCGTCAGGGGCAGCGGCCGGCTCTCTTTTGTGCGGCAGGGTGTTGTGGCCGCTGATGCGGCAGCCAACTAGTGGAGGCTTTGCCCGGCAGACTAGTCCGGCAGGATCCTGCGGACGACGGCGTCAGCCAGCAGCCGGCCCTTAAGCGTGAGAATGAGGCGGCCTTTGAAAGCCGCTGCGGGGTCCACGAGGCCGTCCGCGATCAGCCCTGCGACAGCGTGCCTGCCGGTGTCCCCCAGGCCGCCGAGGCTTGGGATGTCGAGTCCGGAATTGAGCCGGGCCTCGAGCATGACCCGTTCCACGTTGCGGGTCTCGGAGTCCAGCGTTTCGCGTCCGGCGGCGGGTGAAGCGCCGGCGCCGAGGCGGTTGGCGTAGGCGGTGGGGTGCTTGACGTTCCACCAGCGGACGCCGCCCACATGCGAGTGTGCCCCCGGCCCGATGCCCCACCAGTCGTCCCCGCGCCAGTAGGCGAGGTTGTGCCGGCAGGCCTGTTCGGGGGTGCGGGACCAGTTGCTGACCTCGTACCAGTTGAGCCCGGAGGCGGACATCAGTTCGTCGGCGAGTTCGTACTTGGCGGCGTGGTCGTCGTCGTCGATTTCCGGCACTTCGCCACGGCGGATCTGCGCGGCAAGCTTGGTGCCGTCTTCAACGATCAGGGCATAGGCGCTGATGTGGTCGGGGGCGTAGGACAGTGCGGTCTCGAGCGAGTAGCGCCAGTCCTCCAGCGACTCCCCCGGCGTCCCGTATATGAGGTCGAGGCTGACCGAGAGCCCGGCATTACGCGCCCACTGCACCACCTCGGGCACCCGGCTGGGCGTGTGGGTGCGGTCCAGGACCTTCAGGACGTGCGGCACGGCCGACTGCATGCCGAACGAAACGCGGGTGAACCCGGCGTCGGCCAGCAACTGCAGGGATGCGGGCGTGACGGAATCGGGGTTCGCCTCGGTGGTCACCTCGGCGCCGGGCTGCAGTCCCCAGGCGTCGATCGCGGCGGTGAGGATGCGCGCCAGGTCCTCCGCCGGCAGCAGCGTGGGCGTGCCGCCGCCGAAGAAGACCGTGCTGAGGGGACGGCCGGGCAGGCCGCTGCCCTTCAGGGCCGCGGCGGCGAACTCCACTTCCGCGATCGCTGTGGCGGCGTAGGCGTCCTGGGAGGCCCCGCCGCCCAGCTCGGTGGCGGTGTAGGTGTTGAAATCGCAGTACCCGCAGCGGACCGCGCAGAACGGGATGTGCACGTACAGCCCAAAAGCGCGCTGATCGGCGCCCTCGCCCGCCTGTGCGGGCAGCAGCCCGTCTGCCGGCGCCGGATCGCCGAGGGGAAGAACGCTAGGCACGGGCCCGGCCTGCCGATACTGCACCAACAGTCATTACCTGCACCGTTACTTCTTGGCCTTGTCCTTGGACTCGTCCGTTGTCAGCGCGGCGATGAAAGCCTCCTGCGGCACCTCGACGCGGCCCACCATCTTCATGCGCTTCTTGCCTTCCTTCTGCTTTTCCAGCAGCTTGCGCTTTCGGGTGATGTCACCGCCGTAGCACTTGGCAAGGACGTCCTTGCGGATGGCGCGGATGCTTTCGCGGGCGATGATCCTGGAGCCGATGGCGGCCTGGATGGGCACCTCAAACTGCTGGCGCGGGATGAGTTCACGCAGCTTGCCGGTCATCATCACGCCGTAGGCGTAGGCCTTGTCGCGGTGGGTGATGGCGGAGAACGCATCAACCTGTTCGCCCTGGAGCATGATGTCCACCTTGACCAGGTCGGCCACCTGCTCGCCGTCGGCCTTCCAGTCCAGTGACCCGTAGCCGCGGGTCTTGGATTTGAGGATGTCGAAGAAATCGAAGACGATTTCGGCCAGCGGCAGGCGGTAGCGGATTTCCACCCGGTCCTCGGAGAGGTAGTCCATGCCGCCCATGACGCCGCGGCGGCTCTGGCACAGCTCCATGATGGCGCCGACAAACTCGTTCGGCGCAAGGATGGTGGCGGACACCATCGGCTCACGGACCTCAGCGATCTTGCCGGTGGGGTATTCGCTGGGGTTGGTGACGTGGACGACCTTCTTGTCCTCCAGCGTGACCTCGTATTCCACGTTGGGCGCGGTGGAAATGAGGTCCAGGTTGTATTCGCGTTCGAGCCGCTCGCGGGTGATTTCCAGGTGCAGCAGGCCCAGGAATCCCACGCGGAAGCCGAAGCCCAGCGCGGCGGACGTTTCGGGCTCGTACACCAGTGCGGCGTCGTTGAGCATCAGCTTCTCCAGCGCATCGCGGAGCACCGGATAGTCCGTGCCGTCGAGCGGATACAGGCCGGAGAAGACCATCGGCTTGGCGTCCGCGTAGCCGGGGAGGGACTCCGTGGCGGGCTTGGCCAGGTTGGTGACGGTGTCGCCCACCTTGGACAGGCGGACGTCCTTCACACCGGTGATGAGGTAGCCGACCTCGCCGACGCCAAGGCCCTTGGAGGGGGTGGGTTCCGGGGAGCTCACACCAATCTCAAGGAGCTCGTGCGTGGCACGGGTGGACATCATCTGGATGCGTTCACGCGGGTGCAGCATGCCGTCGACGACGCGGACGTAGGTGACCACACCGCGGTAGGTATCGTAGACCGAGTCGAAGATCATGGCCCGGGCGGGGGCGTTCGGGTCGCCCACCGGTGCCGGCAGGTCGCGGACGATCTTGTCCAGCAGGACCTCGACGCCCATGCCGGTCTTGCCGGAGACGCGGAGCACGTCGTCGGGGTCGCCGCCGATCAGGTTGGCGAGTTCCGCCGCGTATTTCTCGGGCTGGGCTGCCGGGAGGTCGATCTTGTTCAGGACCGGGATGATGGTGAGGTTGTTTTCCATCGCCAGGTAGAGGTTGGCGAGGGTCTGGGCCTCGATGCCCTGGGCCGCGTCCACCAGCAGGATCGCGCCTTCGCAGGCCGCGAGCGAGCGGGAGACCTCGTACGTGAAGTCGACGTGCCCGGGGGTGTCGATCATGTTCAGCGCGTAGCTGGTGCCGTCGAGTTCCCAGGGCATGCGGACGGCCTGGGATTTGATGGTGATGCCGCGTTCGCGCTCAATGTCCATGCGGTCCAGGTACTGGGCCTTCATGTCACGGGACTGGACAACACCGGTGAACTGGAGCATCCGGTCGGCCAGTGTGGATTTGCCGTGGTCAATGTGCGCAATGATGCAGAAGTTCCGGATGATGGCCGGATCTGTTGCGGCGGGCACCGGGGCGGTGCGGGCCATGGGAGACACGCAGGGTCCTTACTGTTGGCATTACTGTTGGCTTTTCCACGGCTCGGTGCGGATGCTCGTATGCCATCCTGCGACGTGGCGCATTTCTGTCCCTATAGTCTCCCACGTCCGGGCCAGTGGCAGTGCATCCCTGCGTTGCGTTGCGCGCTGCCCTGGGTCCGGTGGACTCTCGGCGGGATTCCGCCCGCCGATCTGGCCTCGATTCGGCTGCGGTTGGCCCCCCGGATCTGGCTGCGTGCTGCGCCGTTCCTGGGACCGCCCCCGCCTCGCCGCCGGCCGACTGTCGGCCACCCTCTGCCCCACGTCTCCCCCCGTTTCCCTGCCCCTTTCCCCGCGGGGGTTGCCGGTATGGTTTCCCCATGGCTTGGAACTTACGATCGATCAGCGTTGCGGTCCGCGATGCCCTGCGCTTCCTGGATAAACTTGGCGGCTCTGCACCGGGAACCACCCGTGAGCCGGCAGCAAAACCTGCCCGAAAGCCTGCGGCGAAGCGGCGGCCGGGCCAGGCGCGTCCCGGTACCCCGGCCCGCTCCACAGGCGGCACCCCGGCCGCCGGACTGACCGGGACATATCCCGGCGACTTCCGGGGGCGGGCCGCCGTCCGCTATGCCCCCGCACCCAACGGCCTGCCCGAGCCCGGCGAAATCGTCTGGACCTGGGTGCCCTACGAAGAGGACTACTCCCAGGGCAAGGACCGTCCGGTGCTGTTGGTGGGCGCCAGCGGCAGGTATTTGTTGGGCCTGATGCTGACGAGCAAGGACCACGACGGCGACTCCCGCCGGTCGGATGACTACGTGGACATCGGCACGGGACCCTGGGACCGTCAGTGGCGGCCCAGCGAAGCGAAGCTGGACCGGGTTCTGCAGATCAACGCGAAGGACATCCGGCGCGAAGGAGCGATCCTGGACGCAGGCCGCTTTAACCTCATCGCGGCCGCGCTGCGGCAGCGGCACGGCTGGAGCTGACCCGGCGGACACCGTGCGCGGCGGCGGATTGCCACCCGCACTCGTGCCTGCACGTTGATCTCTGCTATTATTTACAGCTGTGTGTCCGTGCAGGTCGACGGCCACAGATGGTTGGTCGCCATAGGTATCCCCACGCCGCTCAGTCAATGGCCAATCTGAAAGCCCTCTAGACCATTTTCCGCATTGAAAAAGAGAGTTCACACGTGGCTAATATCAAGTCCCAGAAGAAGCGCATCCTGACCAACGAAAAGGCTCGCCTGCGCAACAACGCAGTCAAGTCTGAGCTGAAGACGGCCATCCGCGCCGTCAACACCGCCGTTGAGTCCACCGACAAGGATGCTGCGGCTGTTGCACTGCTTTCTGCCAGCCGCAAGCTGGACAAGGCCGTCAGCAAGGGCGTTCTCCACAAGAACAACGCTGCAAACCGCAAGTCGGCCATCTCCAAGAAGGTCAACGCGCTCTAAGGTTTCCAGTTCACTTGAACTGATGATTGTGGCCGGCACCCCATGGGTGCCGGCCACATCCAGTTAAACCGGTTCCGCAATGGGCCGACTCCGGACCCGTTCTGGTACGACTCCGGTACGCCGCAGGCTGCCCGCAGCCGGGTCCGCGCCGGCAGGGCCGACACGCCGCACCTGGTCCGGCCGGACCCGCAGGGCCGACACGCCGGGCCCCTGGGTTCGAACGCGGGTGTCAGGAACTCCTGGCCGAGGTGGCAATCACCGTTACCGCATGTTCCACGGCATAGACAGGATCCCGGGAGAGGCCCTTGACCTGGGCGTCGGCCTCGGCGGTGACCTGGATGGAGCGGACCAGCCCCTCGGGCGTCCAGCGCCGGACTTCCCGCTGGGCCTGTTGGACGAGCCAAGGCTGCATACCTAGTTGCTTGGCGATCTGCGCGGACGACCCCTGCGCGCCGGCCACCTTGGCCAGGGAGCGCAACTTCGACGCCAGGGCAGCCACGATCGGCACCGGGTCCGCGCCGGTGGCCAGGGCGTGGCGAAGTGTGGAGAGGGCCAGCGGGCCGTTGCCGGCCATCGCGGCGTCGGCGACCTTGAAACCTGTTGCCTCGACCCGGCCGCCGTAGTACTTGTCCACCATGGCCGCGTCCACGCCGGTGGTGGCGTCAGCGATCAGCTGGCTGCAGGCGGCGGCGAGTTCCGCGAGCTGCGCGCCAACGGCATTAACGAGGGCGTGCACGGCGTCGGGGTCGATACGACGGGAGGCCGCCCGGAACTCGGCCGTGACGAAGGCGATCTTCTCGGCGTCTTTCTTGAGCGGCTGGCAGTCAACAACGGGCCAGCCCGCGGCCTTGATGGCGTCCAGCAGCTTCTTGCCGCGGACTCCCCCGCCGTGGCGGAGCACCAGGAAGGCCTCCGGTTCCGGCTGGACCACATACTTCAGGGCATCGGCGAGGAAGGCATCGTTCATCGCCTCGAGCCCGTCAACCTCGATGAGCTTTTGTTCGCCGAACAGCGAAGGGCTGACGTTCATGGCCAGGGACCCGGCCGTGTAGCTGCCGGCATTGAGCCGCGTAATTTCGACGTCGGGCGCCACCGCGCGGACCTGCGCGCGGATACGGTCCATGGCCCGGGCACCTATGTAGTCTTCCGGACCGCCCACCAGGACGACGGCAGCAGGTGTCACGTCACGCCAGGTGGCGGTGTTCGACGCCGAGGTCCTGGGCCGTTGGGTCTGGGCAGCAGCCACTCGTGATTCCTCCCGGAAGTTGGTTTGCGGACTCTAAGCGTCCCACGCCCGGACCGGTGCTCCAAGCCGCGGCCGACGGGCCGCCGGGCGCCTGACCGTGTCGCCGCGTGCGACCGTCCATCGAGGACGGCGACTACCCGCGAGTGTGCCGCGAGGACGCCACGGGCGACCGCGGCAGAGTGCAGGCCGAGCCACGCCGCCGCCAGCACAGCCGCGGAAAAGATTCCCATGGTGGCTGCACCGAAGACTCCTTCCGGCCATGGCAAGGCGGCGCCCGGGAGTGCCGCGAACAGCCGGGCGACCCCCGCCACCGCGCCTGCGAAGACAGCAGCTGCGGCCATGAGGAGGCCCGCGGCGGCCGGGAGAGCGGGCAGGAGCACCACGGCGGCCGTGCCGAGGAGCGTAACTGGCGCCACGAGCGCTGCAGCGGCCACATTCGCGGGCAGCGTGTAGGCGCCGAACTGCGGCTGCAACAACACGATCGCCGGGGCGCAAAAGAGCTGGGCGGACAGGGGTACKGCGACACCGGCTGCCGCCCAGCGCGGCACCGAAGGTGGCAGCCAGTCCATGATGCGGCGTCCGGCGACCACGATTCCCAGCGTGGCCAGGACCGAGAGCAGGAATCCGAAGCTGGCAGCCAGGACCGGCTGCGCCAGCAGCAGGCCGATGACGGCAACACAGAGCAGGCTGAGTCCGCGCCCCGCCCGGCCAAGAGCTACGGAAGCGAGGCCGATGCTGCCCATGAGGGCGGCCCGCAGCACACTCGGATCCGGTCCCACCATGAGGACGAACAGCGCCAGCCCCGCGAGACTGGCCGCGGCGGCTGCCGCGCGCGGAAGGCGGAGCGTGCGGGCGGCGAGCAGCAGCGTCCCGAGGATCAGGCTGCAGTTGGCCCCGCTGACGGCGGTCAGGTGCGTCATCCCGACGGTCTTCATGGCGGCTTCCAGCTCGGGGTCCAGGGCGCTGGTGTCGCCGGTGACCATGCCGGGCAGCAGGCCGCCGGCGTCGCCCCCGAACCGTGCCGCCGCGGCGGTGAAGGCGAGGCGAAGCTCCCCGGGGCCCTGCTGCCAGGGCCCTGGTCCCCGCAACAGGGTTGGGGCCGACGTCGCTGACAGGAGTCCTGCCTCCGGCTCCCCTGGCGCGGAGGGACGGAGTTTGCCCGTGGCGCGCAGGAGCTGGCCCGGAACGGCGTCTCCCCACGTGGCCCCGCCCATGACGACGAACCGCGCGTCCCCGGCGACCCTGTGGCCGCCGAAGGTCATCGCCGTCAGGATCACGGGAACTGCCCAGCGGTCCGGCAGGCCACCGGCACCGGGAATCCTGAGCCGCCGCGGGGCGCCTGCAATCTCCAGTTCCGCGACGACGGCCGCGCGGGCGGCCACAGCTTCAGCGATGGCGCCGTCGTGCCGCCGGGAGGCCTCGACGGCGGCGTGCGAGCCTGCCGCGAGGGACAGCAACAGCGCCACGGCCACCGTGGCGCGAATGCTGCGCGGAACCGTCTGCCCGGCACTGCGGCCGCGCCCGGCGCCACACCGCCCACTCCTGGTGCCCCGCTCCCTCGACGGGCGGAGCCCAGAACGGCCGAGGATGACGCGACCGGCCACGACGAGCATGCCTCCGGCCGCCGCCAGCGCCGTGCAGAGACCGGCCAGCCCTGCAGGGGACAGCCAGTTTCCGGCAACGACGGTCCCCCAGACAAGGAGTGCCGGGAGCACCAGGCGAAGGTCCGTCCGCCRTGTCCGCTCGATCGGGCGCTGACGCGCGGCGGTGTCGCGCGCGGGTTTGCCGGATCCGCGGATCCGGCCGGAGGCCACCGGGTCCCCGTGCTCGGCACGCGGCGGAGAATCGACGGCCGCATCGACGTAGCGCTGCCAGCGGCTCTGCGGGACCGCCACAGAACCCAGCGGGCCGGTCCGGCCCACGCCACGCCGTGCAGTGCCAGGCTGTGCAGCGCCGGGCTGTGCAGTGCAGGGCTTTTCGATCTCAGGATTTGCCACGTCAGATACCCACCAACGGGAGCAGGGCCTCAAGCAACTTCGGACCGATCCCGTCGACGGCGTCGAGCTCCTGCACTGACTTGAACCGCCCGTGCTGCTGGCGCCAATCCACGATCCGCTGCGCCAGCACCGGCCCGACGCGCGGGAGGGTCCCGAGTTCCTCGAGGCCGGCGGTGTTGAGGTTGACCTTCCCGCTCCCGCCGACTGGCCCCGTGCCGCCCGTACCGGAACCGGGCGCAGGTGAGCCGTCCGTGGGCGCATCGGCCTGACCGGGTTCGCCGCGAATGGGCACCAGGACCTTCTGCCCATCCTCCAGCACGGCGGCCAGGTTGAGCCGGTCCGGATCCCCGAGAACCGTGGGTCCGCCCGCCGCTGCAATTGCCTCATGCAGCCGGCTTCCCGCCGGCAGTTGAACCACCCCCGGGGTGGCCACGGCACCGGCAACGTGGACCTCGATGCTTTCCGGCTCCGCGGTGGCATCATCTCCCGGCGGGGCGGTTGACCCGCCATCCGCCGGATCGGGTGCTTCCTCGGCGGCGGGGGCGGAGTCGCTCAGAGCCACCACCTGCGCGCCGCCGGTCCCGGCCTGCCACCAGAAGCAGCCGCCCAGGACCACGGCAAGGACGCCCAGCAGGGCAGCAGCCTTAACCCCTGTCCTGGCCCGAAATCGCAAAGCCAGCGCCTGTCTCCCTGCCCGGCGGTACCCGCGGCTTTCATCAGCATGGTGTGAAGTGCCGCCACCTACGCGCCGTCCAGCAGCGGGTACCGCATCAGCTGCCCGGACCGGGACAGGGCTGCCTGGCGCCGGAACCTGCAACTCCAGCAGCCCCGTTGAGTCGCCTGGTCCCCGGCCCGGATCCGCGGCATCTTCCGCACCCCGGGCAGCCCAGCGCGTCGCTGCCAGGCGTTCACGGGCAACCCTGACGCCTGTGGCGGATTCAGTTCCCGGGTTGCGGCGCGGCATGGAACGACTCTAGGCAGTCCTCACCCCCCGCTGATACCGGGGACCGGGCGTATGTGGAAATACCTGCGTAATACGCGTAGATCCGCGGCATCAGGCAAGTATTCCCTACGCTGGTGCCCGCCCGGACCCGGTGGTAACGTCTGCATCCAATCGAGAAGACTTTGCCGGCTGGGGGCAACCCTGATCGCCTGGATGTAAATATCAGGCGTCGAAAGCTGGTGTGCAATGAAGTGGTTGTTTGGGCCCGCGGCGGTGCTGGCGCTCGGCGGCACCATGCTGCCAGCCCCGCCGGTCGTGGCAGACACAACGCAAGCCACCTCAACCCAGGTGGTCCAGTTTTCTCTGGAAAGCAGTTTCTGCCCCCAGTACGGTCTGTACGGCATAGCGCATGTTTCGGTCGACGGCACGGCAGGAATGACTGCCGACCAGAATTTCATCTGGACCACCCAAACAGCCGCCACCTCGATCCACGCAGTTCCGCCGCAGGGCGCCGTCGCCAATGTCACGATTGTCTACCACTGCAACGTCCAGGTGCTCTGGTGGCTGGAGCCCGGAAGTGCCCGCAGGGTGCAGGCCGCCCTGTGGGTCAACGGCTCAGGCCAGCAGCCCAGCTACACTATCGGGCCGAATCAGCCAGACCCCGGGCCAACGCCGCCGCCAACGGCTCCGCCTCCAACGGCCCCGCCGGCCTCCCTAACGCCAACCACCCCACCAACGTCAGCGTCGCCACCCGCGCCCACGACGCCACCCGTCATACCGACCACCGTGCCAACGTCCGCGCCAGTCACCGTGCCGACGGTCCCGGAAACGCCGGCCGCGCCATCGTCCGAGCCGTCCGCGCCAGTCACCGTGCCGACGGTCCCGGAAACGCCCGCCCCGCCAACGTCCGAGCCGGCCGCCCCACCGACGGTCCCGGAAACGCCCGCCCCGCCGACGCCCGCCCCGCCGACGTCCGAGCCGTCCGTCCCGCCGACGGTCCCGGAAACGCCCGCCCCGCCAACGTCCGTGCCGTCCGTCCCGCCAACGACCGCCCCACCAACCACCGTGCCAGCGACAACGCCAGAGACAGCGCCAACGGAACCAGCCACTCCCGCGCTTACAGCATCGCCGACGCCCGGACGGACAACGCCCGTGCCTACCCCCTGAAACGCAGCTGCAGTCGGGGGTTCACTTCTGGTAGGTGATGTATGCCTCGTACTGAACCCGCCATTTGTCCGCGGCCTTGGGATCCGGGACCGTGGTGGTGAGGAATTGAACGCTGGTCACTTGGCCTTTGAGGTATTTCAGCCACTTGGTCACCTCTTCGGCAACGTCGCGATCGAGCTGGGCTACGTGGTGCACCTGCATTGCCATGGCGGCCTCCGGGTTCGCTGGTTCTCTGGGTTCGGTGGAGTGACTTTACCGCCGCCGCCCGTTCACGGCCAGAGTCCAGCGCCCGCGCAGATAGAGCACATGGACCCGCCGCGCTAGTCGCCGGCTTCCGTCGCTTCGGCCGCCGCCCTGCCAGGGCGCGCTTCCCCGCCGTCCGGGCTGGCGACGTCCCCGGCGAAGGCATCGGGTTTCGCTGCTGCGGGTGTGCTGCCCTCCCCCACGATCACGGCGAGCACACCGAGCCCGGCGTGGGCCGCCAGGACTGCCGGGAGAGCGCTGATCTGGGCCGRCGGACATGCCGGCAATGCCACGGCCAGGCGCCGGGAAAGGTCCTCAGCCTCGGCCTGGTTGCCAAAGTGGTGCACAGCCAGCCGCGCCTGACCGGCAGGGCGGCCGGAGGCGTCCGCGGCCACGATTTCTTCCAGGCGTGCGATGGCCTTCGCCGCTGACCGGACTTTTTCCAGCGGGATGATCCGGCCGTCTTCCACCGCCAGGATGGGTTTGATGGAGAACATGGTCCCCCAGAGCGAGGCCGCCGCCCCGATCCGGCCGCCCCGGCGCAACTGTTCCAGGGTCGGGACATAGAAGTACACTTTGGTGCGGTCCAGCCGGTCCTGCGCGAAGGCCAAGACGTCGGCCGCGCTCCTGCCGTCGGCGGCCGCGACCACCGCGCCCTGCACGCCCATCCCCTGGGCCATTCCGACCGTCCGGGAGTCGAGGACCTCTACGGGTATGCCGACCCGTTGGGCTGCCAGGCGGGCGGCGTCGGCTGTCCCGGACAGCCCCGCGGAGATGTGAATGGAGACCACGGACTGGAAGCCACGCTCGCTGGCCTCCCGGTAGGCGTGTTCAAACTGCCCCGGTGACGGACGCGAAGTCTTGACGGGTTTGCCGCTGGCCAGGGCAACGGCGATGGTCTCCGCAATGTCGTCCTCACCCTCGCCGTAGATTTCGGCGCCGACCATCACGGGCATTGGGACCACGGTGAGCCGGCCGTCGGCAGCGAAAGCCCGGACCCAGTCCGCGGGCAGCGCGGCGGCAGAGTCCGTGACCACCGCAACCTGCACGACGGCGGCGGGAGCCGCTTCGGGGATGCTGTCCCGGGAACCCTGCCGCAGGCGAACAAGCCGCTCGCGCAGCCATGGCCAGCCTGACGGCTCGCGGTGTGGCACGGAGGACCTCCTGCTGTGGGGACGCGTGGACTTACTTCTCCGGCGGGGGCACTTGTGCCCGTCCCATTGTCTGCACCGGTTGTCTGCACTGGTTGTCTGCWCTGGCCGCCGGGATCAGCCGGCGGCCAGTGCAGGCTGGTTCGTCCGGCTAGGCCGGGACGATGTTGACCAGTTTAGGCGCCCGCACGATCACCGTGCGAAGGCCACGGCCGTCGAGGGCGCGCTGGACATTTTCCGATGCCAGCGCCAGTTCGCGCAGGTCCTCCTCGGAGATGTCCGGGGAAACCTCCAGCCGGTCCCGCACCTTGCCCTGCACCTGGACGACGGCAGTGACCGTGTCCTCCACGAGCAGTGCGTCGTCGTGCGTGGGCCAGCCTGCGTTGGCGACCGATGCAGGGTGCCCCAGGACGTTCCACAGATCCTCGGCGGTATACGGCGCAAACAGGCTCAGGATGACGGCTACGGCCTCCACGGCCTCGCGGACTGCTGGGTCCGCACCGCCGGCACCGCTGGCCGCATCTATGGTCTTGCGGGTGGCGTTGACCAGTTCCATCAGCTTCGCCACAACCACGTTGAACTTGTTGTTGTCCAACAGGGCCTGCGCATCGGCGATCGTGCGGTGGGTGACGGTGCGCAGCGCACGGTCTCCGGTGGCGGCATCGACGCCGGGTGCGCTTGTGACGTCCTGGCCGAGGCGCCAGGCCCGGGCCAGGAACTTCGCGGAGCCCGACGGCGATACGTCCGCCCAGTCGACGTCGTCCTCCGGCGGGGAGGCGAAGATCATGGTCAGGCGGACGGCGTCCACGCCGAACTTGTCCAACTGCTCGCCGAGGTCGACGCCGTTGCCCAGGGACTTGCTCATGGCCTTGCCGCCGTTGAGCACCTGCCCCTGGTTCAGCAGTGCGCTGAACGGCTCGTCCGCCTCAATCATGCCGAGGTCGTGGATGACCTTGGTGAAGAACCGCGCATAGAGCAGGTGCAGGATGGCGTGCTCCACGCCGCCCACGTACTGACCAACCGGCATCCAGTCGTTGATCTTCTCCGGATCGAACGGACCGCCGGTGTACTGCGGAGAGACGAAGCGCAGGAAGTACCAGGAGGAATCCACGAAGGTGTCCATCGTGTCCGTGTCCCGCTTGGCCGGGCCCTGGCAATTGGGGCACTCGACATTGACCCAGCTTTCGACCGCGGCTAGCGGTGACGTGCCCTTCGGTGACAGGTCCTCGCCGCGCAGGTCCGCCGGCAGGGTCACGGGCAGCTGATCGTCCGGACCCGGGACCTCCCCGCAGGCCGGGCAGTGGATGATGGGGATCGGTGTGCCCCAGAACCGCTGCCGGCTGAGCAGCCAGTCACGCAGCCGGAAGTTCACGAACTTCTCGCCCGTGCCCAACTCGCCCAGGATTTCGATGGCCGCCGGGATGGCCTCGGCCTTCGGCAGCCCGTCGAGGCCGCCGGAGTTGATCAGGGTCCCCTCGCCGGTGGTGGCGATGCCCGTGGCAGCGGGGTCTTCCTCGCCCGTGTCCAGGACTGCCCGGACGGGCAGGTCAAAGGTCTTGGCGAAGTCGAGGTCGCGCTGGTCATGGGCCGGGACGGCCATGATAGCGCCCGTGCCATAGTCGGCCAGGACATAGTCGGCGGCCCAGACGGGCAGCTTTTCGCCGTTAAGCGGGTTGGTCGCGTAGCGCCCGGTGAAGACGCCGGTCTTTTCGCGCTCGGTGGACTGGCGCTCGATTTCGGAAAGCGCTTTGACCTGCTCCCGGTAGGCGTCCAGGGCAGCGGCGTGCTCGTCGGTGACCAGTTCGACGGCGAGCGGCGCGTCGGCGGCGACGACGAAGAACGTGGCGCCGTAGAGGGTGTCCGGGCGCGTCGTGAAGACGGTGACGTCCTTGGCGGCTTTGCCGCCGTCGGCTTCGATCACGAAGTTGACGTGGGCGCCYTCGGAACGGCCGATCCAGTTCTTCTGCATCGCGAGGACGCGTTCGGGCCAGTGCCCGCGCAGTTCGTCCATGTCATCGAGCAGCCGGTCGGCGTAGTCGGTGATCTTGAAGTACCACTGGTTCAGGGACTTCTTGGTCACGGGAGTGCCGCACCGCTCGCAGGCGCCGTTGACCACCTGTTCGTTGGCCAGCACGGTCTGGTCCTTGGGGCACCAGTTGACCGGCGAATTCTTGCGGTAGGCCAGTCCACGCTCGTAGAACCGCGTGAACAGCCACTGGGTCCAGCGGTAGTACTCCGGGTCCGAGGTGTGCAGCCGGCGGGACCAGTCCGCGGAGATTGCGTAGCGCTTGAACGACGCCGCCTGGGTGTCGATGTTGGCGTACGTCCACTCACTGGGGTGCGCGTTGCGTTTGATCGCCGCGTTTTCCGCGGGCAGACCGAAGGAGTCCCAGCCGATCGGGTGCAGCACGTCGTAGCCCTGCTGGCGCAGGTAGCGCGCCACAACGTCGCCCATCGCGAACGCCTCGGCATGGCCCATGTGAAGGTCACCGGACGGATACGGGAACATGTCCAGCACGTAGCGGCGTTCCTTTGAGCCGTCGTCGAGCGGCGTGAAGACCTTCAGGTCTTCCMAGACCTGCGGCCACTTGGCTTCCATTGCCGCGAAGCTGTAGGTACCTTCCTCAGGCCCCTCCGCCGCGGCTGCTGGCGATCCGGTCTGTGTTTCCGGCTGAACGCTCACTGCTGGCCTCTTCTGTTCTGTGCGGCCTGTTACCCAGGCCTGTCTACCTTCAGGCCTGCCTGCCGCCAGGCCTGTTCACCATCAAGTCTGCACTGTCACCGCCGGCTGCCCGGCCCTGACTCCATACTGTCCGTACGTGGTACTCCTGCTGTTACTTCGTGCGTTGCGGACCGGAATGTACCCCGGACACACAAAAGCCCCTCGACATGGAGGGGCCGCCGCTCGGCAATCCGGGGACTCTTCGGAATCGAGGTCTCGCCGGGATGCCGGGCGGCTAGCT
>NZ_JBFTZL010000084.1:0-14707 GCF_056406825.1 Arthrobacter sp. P1_A5
CCAACAATGGCAGGCCGTGCACCTCGCAGGCACGGAGCAGGCCGGCCGGCAGCTCGCTGTGGGCCGCGCCCAAGCCGAACGCCAGACCGGAGACGGGGACGGAAACCAGCCGTTCCACGTAGGCGTCCCAGGTCCGGAAGTCCTTGACGTTCAGGCCCATGCCGTTGGTCAGCACCAAGGCGTTCACGCTAAGGAAGGGCGTGGGGTCCATGTGTTCGGTGGGGGCGCACCAAGTGATGGGCCGGGCCAGGCGGCCTTCGCCGCCGGCAACACGGAGTCGGATGTTGAGATCGGCGTTGTCGGCTAAGTCTGAAATTCGCACGGGCCCTCCAACTATGGCGGGACGCCCCGCCGGACAGTGCAACAACCATAAGTCATGCCTGCAGATTCAGCGACCTGCACAATATCGGGCGCGTGAATTGCTGAGTAGCGTTGCATTCATGCAAACCAATGTGACCCCCGACACCTCTCCCGAGGCCTCTCCCCACACTTCAGGGCGGGTGCTCTTGAACTCCGATATGGGCGAAGGCCTCGGCCTTCACGAGTTCGGCAATGACGAAGAACTCATGCGCATCATCGACGTCGCCAACGTGGCCTGTGGGTATCATGCCGGCGATCCCGACGTCATGGAACGGACCGTGGCGTTGGCTGCAGAGCACGGCGTGGCAGTCGGAGCGCACCCCGGCCTGCCGGACTTTGTGGGGTTTGGACGCCGCCGAATGGTGYTCACCCCGGCGGAGGTAGAGTCGATCATCCTGTACCAGACCGGGGCCCTGACAGCGTTCCTCGCAAAGCACGGGCTGAAACTGAACCACATCAAGCCGCACGGCGCCCTCTACGGCATGCTGGCCGGCGACGAGGAACTAATGCAAGCCGCGGCCGGCACAGCCTTGCAGTTCGGCGTTCCGTTTTTCGGGCTCGCAGGGACCGCCCACGAAAGCGTGTGCCGGGCCATGGGGGTGGACTTCGTGCCCGAACTCTATGTTGACCTCAACTACGGCCCGGGCGGTGAGCTGCTGATCCAGCGCCGCCCGGCGCCCACCGATCCCGACGCCGCGGCCGAGCGTGTCAGCAGGGCGCTGGCGGGCAAGCCAGTCCTCGCTGTTGACGGCACCGAACTGGACATCCAGTTCCAAAGCATCTGCGTCCACTCCGACGCACCCAATTCTGTCGCAGTGGCCACAGCAGTGCGTGCGGTCCTTGGCTGAACCGATCTATCCAAACCACCTGAAAGAGAGCATCCCGTGGCAACCATCATTTCCCCGCTCCCCGGCGTCTTCTACCGCAAGCCCGGCCCCGGCAAGCCGCCTTTCGCCAATGAAGGCGACGCCATCGAGGTCGGACAGACCCTCGGCATTATCGAAATCATGAAACAGTTCACCGAAATCCAGTCCGATGTGGCCGGCACCCTGGAGTCGTTTGAGGTCAACGAGGGCGACATGGTCAACCCAGGCGACGCAATCGTCGTCGTCCGGGAAGGATAGCCATGAAGAAACTGCTCATCGCCAACCGCGGCGAGATCGCCGTGCGCATTGCCCGGACCGCCCGTGAAATGGGCATCGAAACATTCGTGGTTGCCAGCGAAGCCGACGTCGAGTCCTTGGCTGCCCGGTCCGCTGACCACGTCGTCGTGGTGGGTCCGGCGCCTGCCACCGCCAGCTACCTAAACCAGGACGCCATCGTCGCCGCGGCCGTGGACAACGCCTGCGATGCCGTCCATCCGGGCTACGGGTTCCTCTCCGAGAATGCGGCCTTCGCCCGGAAGGTCGCTGATGCTGGCCTGATCTGGGTGGGGCCGCGTGCGGACGCCATCGCGATGATGGGCAATAAGTCCTTGGCGAGGGAATCGGCCCGGAAGGCTGGCGTCCCCGTGCTCCGTGGCTCGGACGGCCCCCTCGATCCGGCGGCCGACGCCGTAGAAATCGCCCGCGGCATCGGCTACCCGCTCATGATTAAGGCCTCCGCCGGCGGCGGCGGCCGGGGCATCCGCTTTGTGCACAGCGAAGGCAAGCTTCTGGAATCCATTGAGCAGACGCGCGGCGAAGCGGCTGCTGTCTTCGGCGATCCCACCGTTTACCTGGAACGCTTTGTGCAGCATGCCCGTCACGTGGAGGTACAGGTCCTCGGCGATGGAACAAACTTCATCCATCTCGGCGACCGCGACTGCTCCATGCAGCGGCGCTCCCAGAAGGTCATTGAAGAAGCACCGGCGCCGGACCTCCCCGACCACGTCCGCCAGAGGATCTGGGATTCCTCCGTGGAACTCGCCCGCGAGTGCGGCTACAGCGGCGCCGGAACGGTGGAATTCCTCTATGACCCGGTCAACCATGAAGCGGCGTTCATCGAAATGAACACCCGCATCCAGGTTGAGCACCCGATTACGGAGCAAATCACGGGCGTCGATCTGATCCGCGAACAGCTGCAGATCGCGTTCACCGGGGCGATGTCCCTCCGCCAGGACGACATCGCATTCAATGGCCACGCCATCGAATGCCGCGTCAATGCGGAGGACCCCGACCACCACTTCTTCCCCAGCCCTGGCCTCATMACCGCCATGGACTGGCCCGCGGGCGCAGGCATCAGGGTAGACACCGG
Source organism: Arthrobacter sp. P1_A5 (assembly GCF_056406825.1). Lineage (NCBI taxonomy): Bacteria > Bacillati > Actinomycetota > Actinomycetes > Micrococcales > Micrococcaceae > Arthrobacter > Arthrobacter sp. P1_A5. Next base: position 2,596 of record NZ_JBFTZL010000084.1, read on the forward strand.
GGTGGAGGCCGGTTCCACGGTCACTCCGTACTACGACTCCCTGCTGGCCAAGCTGATTGTGCATGCGGACACGCGCGAAGCGGCCATTGAGGCGATGCTGTCGGCCCTGGATGAAACCCACATCGAAGGGGTCAAGACCACCATCCCGGTGCACAAGAAACTGCTGAGCCGGCCCGAATTCGTAGCCGTCACCCACCACTCCAAATTCCTTGAAACCGTCCCCGATCTGATGGAGGCACAATGAGCAGCAGCGCGGAACCCGCCGTGATGGAGGCCCGCTACACCTGGGGCGGAGACGAATTCCTGTTCGTTGAGGTCGCGGAGTCCATGAGCCTGGCGGCCAACTTCAGGGTGATGTCGATAGCAGCGAAACTTTCGGCCATGCAGCTGCTTGGCATCGTGGACGTCTGTCCCGCCAACGCCTCGCTGCTGGTGAGGTTCGATCCCGATGTCCTGCCGCCGTCGACCCTGGAAGAGACCGTCCGGACCATTGAAGGGGATCTTGCGCACCATCACGACCATTCGCTGGAAACCCGGATCGTCGAGGTCCCGGTCTGGTACGAAGACCCGTTCACGGCGGAAGTGGCGGAGCGATTCCGCGAAGGATTCCATCAGGAGCCCGGCGGCACCGACATTGACTACGCAGCCAAGGTCAACAACCTCAAGGATGCCGCCGAATTCATCCAGCGCCGCCATGAGCAACCGTGGCTTGTCTCCATGGTTGGCTTCGTCGCCGGCCTGCCGTTCCTCTTCCAACTGGTGGAGCGGGAGAAACAACTCGAAGTGCCCAAGTATTTGAGTCCCCGCACCGACACCCCCAAACTGACCGTGGGCCACGGCGGCTGCTTCGGCTGCATTTACTCCGTGCGGGGTGCCGGCGGCTACCAGATGTTCGGGGTCGCTGCCGCCCCCATCTTCGATCCGGCCCAGTCCCTGGCCGATTTCAAGGACTTCATGGTGTTCTTCAAGCCGGGCGACATCGTGAAGTTCAAGCCCGTCACCGAGGCCGAATACAACACCATCCAGTCTGAGATCTCCGCCGGAACGTTCCACTACCGGCAGGTGCCCGTGACATTTGATCTGTCCAGGGCGCTGGCGAACCCCGCAGGCTACAACCAGGAACTCATGGAGGCCCTCAATGGCGTTTGACATCAGGAACCCCGGGCTGGCCACCACGGTCCAGGACCAGGGACGCACCGGCCACTACAACGTCGGCATCCCGCAGAGCGGTTCCCTGGACCAATACTCTGCCGAACTCGGCAATGCCCTGGTGGGCAACACTGCCAAGGAAGCCGTCCTGGAATGCACTTACCTGGGCCCTGTACTGTCCACCGACCAGGATGCCCTTATCGCCGTCACTGGGGCACCGGTTGAAGTCAAGGTCAACGGCGAAGCCCGGCCCCAGTGGGCCCGGCTGCAGCTGAAGGCTGGCGACGAACTCAGCTTCGGCGTCATCCAGGGCGGCACGCGGTATTACATCGCGGTCCGGGGCGGCATCGATGTCCCCTCCGTGCTCGGGAGCCGGTCCACCTACAGTCTGGGCGCAATCGGCGGATTCCACGGCCGCAAGCTGGAGGCCGGCGACCAGGTTCCAGTCGGTAGCCCGCTGGACGGCGGAGCCGTGCCCGACGCCGATACTGTTCCGGAAGAATTCCGTCCCGCCTTCTCCAAGGAGCAGACGGTCAGGATCGTCCTGGGCCTCTATGACCACCGCCTCACCGACGAGGGACTGGACAACCTGCTCAACGGCGAGTGGAAGGTGACTCCGGTGGCGGACCGGATGGGATTGCGGTACTCGGGTCCCGGAGTGCAGTGGAAAGAGCGGGAACAGCCATTCGGCGCCGGTTCCGACCCGTCCAACATTGTTGATGCCGGATACGCTGTCGGGTCCATCCAGATTCCCGGCGGCACCCAACCGATCATCCTGCACCGCGATGCCGTCTCCGGTGGCGGTTACGCCATGGTGGGGACGGTCATCAGCGCCGACATGGATCTGGTGGCCCGGGCCGCCCCCGGCACATCCACCAGGTTCGTGGCAATCAGCCTGGACGAAGCCCTTGTGGCGCGCAAGGAACTCGCCGAGCTCAAGAGGAACGCCCGTGCGGCCATCGGCGCCGGCGGCTGAGCAGCGGCCGGCGGACTAGGGCGGACAGACCGGCACAGGAGCCTTGTGCTTCTGCGCCCGCGGGTCCTTACTGGTGGGAGGAGACCAGGCCGCCCGCCACCAGGGCGCGACATCGCAAGGATCCAGCTCCCGGTTCAACGGTTGGGGCGGCAGGCGATCCAACCGTCGAACCTGGAACTAGGAGGATGCACATGTTCGCTCGCGTCAGCACGTATCAGCCAAGCCCGGACAGCTCCGGGGCACCGTCGGAGGACACCGTCAACCGGGTGCTCCAGCTGCCGGGATGCCTGGGCATCTACTACCTGCTGGGGAAGGACAGCAAATCATTGTCAATCACGCTGTGGGCGGACGAGCAGGCCCTCGCCGGCAGCCAAGAGGCCGCAGCCAAGATCCGCACGGAGACCAGCGCAGAGCAGCACATGCAGATCCTGGGCGTGGAGGAATTCGAAGTGCTGACCAGGCAGCTCAAGGATTGAGCGTCAGGACGGGGCGTAGCCWGGGGCCAGGGACGACCGGCGGAAGTCGGTCTGCCAAACGTCCGTCTCCTGCCCGTCGGCGTCGGTGAGGACGTAGTCGGGCCAGCGGTCAAACGCGGAACAAGGATGGGAAATCCCGAAATCCACCGTGTCGGTGACATCCACTCCGGACACCCCGGTGAGCACCGCATGATGGTCGAAGAGATTGCGCACCGCTGCGGTTGTAGCGGGCTTGAGGGCTCCGTCCGCGGTCCGGACCGAGAGGACGCTGGGCAGTCCGGCGTCGTAGGGAAGGTCCCGTTTGCCGGCGCCGACGACGGCCAACCCGGCTTCGGGCGTGGACAGGACGATCGCGCGAACGGAGAGCGCCGGAATGAGTCCCGGAACGGGGCTGACGGCGGCATAGGTGCCGTGGTCGTGGGTGACGTAGCAGCCCGATCGGAGAAGAATTCGCGTTCCGGGCACCTGGCCGCGGTCGGGAAGGAACTCAACCACGCGGTCAGGGAACGCCGACCCACCCATGGAGTAGATGGGAGTGGCGGTTTCAAAGAACTCCGCCGCTTCCAGATAGACGTCCCGCACCAGCCGGCAGTGCCGGTCAACTGCAGTGACCGTATCCTCAGCGCGGCTGTTGGGCACGACGCCTTCATACCCGGCAACACCCACCAGCCTCAGTCCCGGCGTGACACGGACCAGCCCGGCCAGGCGCAGACCCTCGGACAGGCTGCGGATGCCGGTGCGCCCGCCGGGGGTTCCGACGTCGATCAGCACCTCCAGGTCGGCCGCCGCGCCGTCGAAGATCTCGGCAGCCACCTTCACCCCTGCTGCCGAATCGACGAAGCAGCGGATTTCCCGGGCGGGATCTTCCTCCAGCCAGGCACGGACACGCGTTAGTCCGGACCTGTCGACGATCTCGTTGGCGACGAGGACGCGCTGATGACCCCAGCGCAGTGCCGAGGCGACTTGATCCACGGTGGCGACAGTGACGCCGACGGCGCCGKCCGCCAACTGCCGCTCGATGATCGGTGCCGACATCGTTGTCTTGACGTGCGGTGCGAGTTCCACGCCCCGATCCCGGCACCACGCCGCCATGACCCGGATGTTGTTCTCGAGGGCAGCGCTGTTGAGCCGCAGTTGCGGATACGCCGGCTCCGTGAGGCGCGTTGCCGCGAAGTCCGCATCGGTTCCGTCCGATCTTCCGTCCAGCCTGCTCACACGTATCCCCTGTTCTTTGGTCCCAAAATGCTGCCTCGACTCCGACAAATCTACTTCAGTGACGTGCCTCTGGCGGCACGCCCTGGCCCGGGCCGCCTAAACGTCCAGCGCCGGGTTCCGGTCGAAGAAGCCGGCCGGCTTAAGCCAGAACGCGACAGTGTCCACCGGCATAACCGGCCACTCCTCCGGCCGCGGGATGTGGTGAATGCCAAAGACGTACCAAAGGACGACGTCGGTGTTTTCCACGGACCGCCCCTGCCGCACCCATTCGGGCATTCCCAGCCCGCCTGTGCCTTGGTTCACGAACTCGCCGGCCGGCCAGCGTTCCGCGGCATCGTTGGGCGTCACCCATACCGTGTGCCCGATGACCTCCGCACGCTGGAAAACCGGAGATGCCGGGTCAAAGAACGACGGGAAAGCTGCGCCGGGCACCAGCTTGTACGACACCGGGGTCCCGAGCCCGTTGACCGAGTTGTCGTTCGCCACCGTCCAGGCCCGCTGGGTCTCCCAGGAGTAGTCGTCGTGCCCCTCGGTCGTGATGGGGGTCTTGTTCTGATGCAAGGCGAGCCCGTACGGATTGCCCGGACCCATCGGGACCATCGCGGTTTCCGAACGGTAAACGGTATTTGCGGTGCCGTCGATGTCCAGGTCGAGCCGGGCCACGAGGAAGTGCTGGTGGAAGGGTGCGTAGGTGCGGTTGTCCACCAGCGTTCCGCTCGGATGCTGCTGGCCCTCGCCGAAATGGCTGACCACCATGATGCCGGTGGCCCTCACCTCACACTCAATGTTCCCGTCCTGGTAGAAGCGCCAGTACACCAGGTATTCATAGTTGGCCACGGTGACATGGAAAGAAATCACCAGTCGACGTATCCGGCGCACTTCCATGCCGCCGTCGTGATCGATGTGCTTCCATAACACCGCCCCATCCTCTTCGTGGATGCAGATGGCGTTCCTGATGGTGTAGGGCTCCCCCGCAGAATTGTGCATGACCGCATCCAAATACCGGATTTCCCCGAGGCAGTCGCAGCCCAGTTCCAGCGAGGTCGTCATGAATCCCAGACCCCATTCGCCGACGTCGAACGCGGTGCGCCGGTAGTGGTCATCGCTGGGATCCCGGTAGGGAACGGCCATTTCGGCGAAGGACAGGCGGTTCGCGATCGGCCGTTCGCGGCCGCCGTCACGATAGCTGACCCGGTGCAGCGTCAGCCCCTCGCGGTAGTTGAACCCGACGCGCATGGACCAGTTCTGCCAGCTGATCCTGTTGCCGTCCATCTGAAAGGAAACGCCTTCGGGCTGGACAATGTCCAGCGGCTTGAGCGGTTCGCGGGTGCTTGCGTCGCGGAGCCGGTCCGGGATCAGCGCCGGGACATATTCGCCCATGATCTCGGGACGGTCCACCACAAAAGTGTCCTCGATGTCCAGCAGTTCCATGGAAGCCAGGTCAATGACGCAGTGGAACCCGTTGACCGGCCCCGCATAGGGGTTGGCGCCCGCACAGGCACGGACCCACGTATCGGACCAGCCGATCCGGCGCCCCTGGTACTCCTCCCGGATCATTGACAGGCCATAGGTCCACACGTCCATGAAGACCAGGGACAGATCAGTGATGCCGCGCTTGGCAAGCGCAGCGATCACCTGCGGGTGGCTGCGCAGCGCTCCGTCAGCTTCTTCCCACTCGTCGACGGTCATGTTCGCCTGAACGCCAGGGATATGGGTGAAGGAGAGGACAACCCCGTGAGTCAGCGACAGCCGCGCCTGGTAGGTCTTGTTGGAGGACCGTTCGAAGCAGTTCACGCCGACGATCCGCTCCGGAGCCGGCGCGTCGGCATCGGCTTCGAAGGCTACGACGGCAGCCTTTTCAGGTTCGATCAGCTCGATTGCGGCAAGCCGCCACGCCGGAAACGTGACGCCCTGCGCGCTCGCGAGCAAGGACGCAGCTGCACGGAACTCGTCCTCGCCCAGCGGATCCAGCGGATGAGACGGCGCGGACCTTCTCACGGCGCCCTCCTTCTGCGAGATCACGTTCACGGCCCGCTACGGCTTCTCTTCCTCGGCGGCCTCGGTGAAGAGGGCACCCTGCGCGGCTCCCGAGCCCGACCTCCCGCCGCCCGCTCCGCGCAGGATGAATGCGATACCGACGGCCGCGGCCGCGCCGACCAGCGGCCCGGCGACATACACCCAGTAGTCGCTGAAATTTCCGCTGGCGAGATCAGGCCCGAACGTTCGTGCCGGATTCATCGACGTGCCGGAGATGGGGCTGCCCCACAGGCCTGCCAAGGCGATGTACGCGCCGACCCCGAACGCCCCAAACAGCCCGACGTTCTGGGCCCCGGAGGCGGTTCCCAGGATGACGCTGACCAGCACCATCGTCAGCAGTGCCTCCATCAGGAACGCGGCGCCGGCCGTATAACCAGCCGCCGGATAGTTTGAACCGTAGGTGGCGGAGACGCCGATCACGCCCTGCAGCAGCAGACAGGCGAGCGTCGCGCCAATGAGCTGAACGACGATGTAGCCCGGCACCCGGCGCCACGGGAAGTCACCGCGGAGCGCGAACGCAATGCTGACCGCAGGGTTCAGATGTGCGCCCGAGATCTTGCCCATGAACAAGATGATGCCCATGACCATCAGGCCCGGAGCCACCACTGCCGCCGTGCGGCTGATGACACCGGGGAACGCCTGGCCCATCATACCGCCGCCGGCCGCGACGACCACGAGCAGGAACGTGCCGTACAACTCAGAGAACAGGCGCCGCCATTCCTGGCGCGGATCATTAAAATCCTCAATCCGCTGCACGACGCTTTGCTCTACTGTTCCCAGCACGTTGGGGATGACGCGGTGATGGGCGTGGCCCTGGTTAGCGCTGTCTTTGTCCTGATTTGCCGCCATGGCTGTCCGCCTCCGCAGGTTCTGGCCATGTGGTCTGCCGTGCCCAGCCTCGGTCTGCCACCTCAGAAGGCCAATGTACCGCTGCCGGCGACGGTTGTCAGCGGTACGCGGGTGGCTCGCTGTCAGCTGGTGGCGGGCTTGGGACAGTGTGGCAATTTCGTAAGGACATCCGCGGGACAAAGTCCTAGCATTCAGCCATGAGGCAAGAAACCTGGCAAAAGTATTCCGAGTGGCCCCTCGTCGGTGCGGCTTTTGTTTTTCTGGCGGCCTACTCCATCCTCGTCATTGCCGAACCGCCGCAGCCCTACGCCCACCTTCTCGAAATCGTCGTGGGGTCAACGTGGGTCGCCTTCGGCGCCGACTACATTGTGAAGTTGCTCCTGGCGCCCCATCGGGGCCGGTGGTTCGTCCGCCACCCCTTGGATCTGCTCATGGTGGTGCTCCCCGTTGCGCGGCCGTTGCGGCTCCTGCGTCCGTTCACCTTGCGCCGGGTCATGGAACGGGCCCCGGGCACCGCCATCAGGACCCGCGTCCTGGCCTACGTCATTGTCTCCGCGATCCTCCTGMTTTACACGGTCGCCCTGAGCGTCTTCAATTTCGAAAAGGGCGCACCGAACGCGAATATCACCTCAATGGGCGACTCGTTGTGGTGGGCAATTGTCACCATCACAACGATCGGCTATGGCGACTACTACCCCGTAACCGTTCCGGGCCGGTGGGCTGCGGCCACGCTGATGGTCGGCGGGTTTGCAGTCCTGAGCATGGTCACGGCGGTGGTGTCCTCCTGGCTCGTTGAAAGTGTGACGGCAGCAACCAATCTGCGGAAGCGGTCGGACGAAGGCATCGGCAGCGAGGAACGTGCCCGCCTCGTGGCCCAGATCAGCAGGCTCCATGACCAGCTCGCCCAGGGACCGGGCGATTCCGGCAGCACCCCGGCCCTCGGAGAGACACCCAAAGAACCGCCTCAGGGGCATTGACGCTGCCTGCGTTGCGCTTGGACTGTCCTGACGCCATGGCCGCAGCCGGCCGGAGCGGGTACAACTGATTCATGACCACCCCTTCCCTGGTGCTCGGCCCTATGGTGCGGTACGTGGATGAGACGTCGGCGAGTGTCTGGGTGGAGACCCAAACCGCTGCCCGGGTTTCCATCCGTGCCGGCGGCCGGGGCTGGGAGGCCCGCACATTCGCAGTTCACGGCCACCACTACGCGCTGGTGGAATTGGACGGGCTGGAGCCCGGCACGGTGACGCCGTACGCCCTCGATATCAACGGAACACAGGTCTGGCCCGACCCCTCATCCGGATTTCCGCCGTCAATGATCGCCACATTGGCCACCGGCAAGCCGCTGCGGATGGCCTACGGCTCCTGCAGGACCAGCGTTCCGCACGATGCATCCGGCAACCGGACCCATGGCGTCGACTCCCTGCGCGCCTATGCGCTGAAGATGGCCTCCGGCGGAGACCTGCCGTGGCCGGATCTGCTGGCCTTCCTCGGAGACCAGGTCTATGCCGACCTGACCAGCGAACAGATGCAGGAGTTCATCCGCGGCCGGCGCGACATCAAGGCACCCCCCGGCGAAGAGCTCAAGGACTACGAGGAATACGCCCACCTGTACTTTCTGGCCTGGTCAGACCCCGYGAACCGATGGCTGCTGTCCACCCTGCCCAGCGCCATGATCTTCGATGACCACGACATCCGCGACGACTGGAACACCTCGCTGAGCTGGAAGAAGAAGATGGAGGCGACCTCGTGGTGGCATGGGCGGATCGTCGCGGGACTGGCCTCGTACTGGGTCTACCAGCATCTGGGGAACCTGTCACCGCAGGAACGGGCGGAGGATGCCGTGTGGCAGCGGATCATCGGGCACACCGGCGGGGATGAGCTCGATGTGGGCGCCGAGCTGGACAGCTTCGCGGAGCGGGCTGATCAGGACCCGAAATCCTACCGGTGGAGCTATTGCCGCGACTTCGGCGACACCCGGCTGATCGTGGTTGACTCCCGCGCAGCCCGGGACCTGACGCCGGACGACCGGGCGCTGGTTGACGCGGTGGAAATGGCCTGGCTGGACGACCGGATGCAAGGCGGCTTCCGCCACCTGCTCGTGGCGACATCCCTGCCTTTCCTGTTGCCGATGGGCCTGCACTACGTCGAGTCGTGGAATGAGGCCGTCTCTGAAGGTGCGTGGGGAAACCGTGCCGCTTGGGCCGGCGAGAAGCTGCGCCAGGCGCTGGACCTGGAACACTGGGGMGCATTCCAAAACAGCTTCAGGGAACTGGCGGCCATGGCCAGCGAAGTGGCCGACGGCAAGCGCGGCCCGGCACCGGAAACAATCACCTTCCTCTCCGGGGACGTCCACTACTCCTATGTGGCGGAGGTGGAGCGTGCCTCGGGCAGCCGGATCCTGCAGGCCGTTTGCTCCCCCATCCGCAACCCGTTGCCCCGCCTGATGAGGTCTTTCGCGGCCGTCATGTCCTACGGCCTGGCCACCCCGGTAGGCGCCTTGGTCGCGCGCTCGGCCAAGGTGCCGGACCCGCCGTTCCACTGGTCCGGCATCCGGGGGCCCTGGTTCCAAAACAACTTGGCCTACCTGGAAGTCGTGCCGGAAGGGCTGAAATTGTGGTGGCAGACCGGGGTGGTGGACGACGGCGACCACCTGCATCCGAGGCTGGAACGCGTCGCCACCCTCACGGTGTCTCCGCGGAGCGCGCAGGACCCCGTCCAGGGACAGCAGGGGCAACAGCGAAACGCATGACGTGAGCGTCTTGTGATCCCCGCGTCTGATCCCCGTGTCGGCGCAGACGTTCTACCGAAGGCCGCGGTCAGCGGCCGCCACGTTCTCGATGGCGACCGTTTCGATGATTCTGGTCGATGGCTCGCCGACCAGCGCCGGCGCCGTCACACCCGTTTTCCACGTATCGTTCTGCAGCCGGCCCAGGAAGTCCACCGCCGCCGCCTGCGTATCGAAGTCCATCTCCAGCATCACGTAATCCTGCTGGTCAAGCGGGCGCGAGATCCGGAATGACCGCACGCCCGACGCGGCGCGGTCCAGCGGATCGCTGTCGAAAGCCCTCCGCCACATGTCAAAATCCCGGACCTGGTGTTCGATCTGCAGGGTAATCACTGAGGCGCTCCTGTCGACGGTTCTACACGCCCACTGTAGGCCCCGAAGGCCCCGCCAAGTAAGGAGCGAGGCCGAAGTGTTATTCCGGCTGGCCTCTTACGCCGGCTGGGATCCGGTGTTGGTGCTGGTCGGGGCGTTGGACTGATCGGCCTGGTGGCGTTGCCGGCGGCTCGCCAGCAGGAACGGCACCGCGATCAACTCGATCACGCCGCCGATCGCCAGCGACGCCGCGTAGCCGTACACATCTGCCGCCCGGCCGAGCAGCGGCTGGACCACCACGCCACCGCTTGAGCCCATGAGTGAATCGAAGCTGAGCACTGTGGCGCGCTGCTTCGAGGCGATCATGTCGTTCAGGTACGCCTGCCGCACCGGTATGCCCGCCGATGACACCACTGCCCAGAGCGCCAACAGCACCAGGGCCACCCAGAACACGTGGGTGAACCCGAGCACCACCAGGATCACCGTGTCCATGACGCTGCTCAGGATCAACACGGTGGTGCGCCGTCGGACAAGGCGCCGGATGCGCGGAGCCATCCAGCCGCCGAGCACCTGCGCCGCGGCCACGATGGCCGCGGCCAGGCCCGCGACGGAATACGCGTGGGGGTCCCCATAAAGCTCGAGCAGGTACGGCTGCAGGGCGTAAAACACATAGATCGCGACGCCGGCGGTGAACGGGGCGGCCAGCATCACGTAACGTACGGGCGGATTCTTCAAGCCGTTCTCGATCGAGGCGGCGAGTACAGCCCGGGTCGCCTGGAGGGGATGGGTCGAGCGTTCGGGGGTGAACCCGACGTCGCGCATGAGCCCAAACGCCACCGCGAACATGGCCAGCAGCACGCCCACGCGCATCAGGAACGGCACGCCCAGATTGGTGGCCTGCGCGATCACGCCGCCGGCGACAGAGCCGGCGAGCATCGCGACTCCGGCGACCATCTGGCCCCGCCCGAGCACCGCTTCCATCCCGCCCTCGAACCCCGAGAAGCGCAGTGCATCGACGAGCCACGCCTCGACCGCTCCGGAGAAGAAGGTGAAGCCCAGGCCGAGCAGGACCGACACTACCGCCCACCACCAGAACGGGGCGGAGAACTGCCAGAGCAGGTAGTAGAAGTAGGTCGAGACGGCGAGGGTCACGGTTCCGAGCAGGAACGAGACGCGCCGGCCCCAACCGTCGGCAACCACCCCGGTGGGCACCTCGAACAGCACCATGCCGGCCGTGAAGAAGGCATTCGCGGCAAACGCCTCGAAGTTGCTGAGTCCGGCGTCGAGCAGGAAGAGGGTGTTGATCCCCCAGATGAACGAGGCCGCAAGGGTATTGCCCAGCGTCAACGTCAAATAGATGCGCTGAATCTTTYGGGCGGCGGCGTTCATCGCGTCGCCGTCCCCGCCAGGGCGAGGAGGGAGCACGAGCCCATTCTCGTCTCCGCTGCCGGCGCGCGCCAGTGCACACCGGGCGCAGGGCAGGACGCGACCGGTCGAGCCGACGATGCCCGGTCTGCTCAGCTGCCCTGGTTCGTGTAGAACGACCGCCGCCGGGCGTACTCATGGACCCGGTCCAGGGTGGCGATCTGGTGACGCGCCTTGGTGGCCAGGGCGTCAAACCTGGCACCGTCGAGACCCAGATCGCCGGAGAGGTCCCGCAGCGTCTGCCACATCCCCAGCTTTCCCATCACCGCTGACCGCATGACCTCAGACTCCAACACCAGCGTCAGCGGCGAGCGCCGCACCAGCCGCCCGTTGAGCTTGAGCCGGCCGGCATGCTCCGCGACCCACGCCGCCACCCTCCGGGGAGTTCGCCGTGGCAGGCCAAAATCCCCCACTAGTCCGTTCAGGTACTCCCGCTCCTCCCGGATCTGGGTGGCCAGCGCTTCAAGTTCGGCGCGAAAGGGAGTGTCCGTAAAGTCGCGCGCCATTCGCTCGATGCGGCCCTGCCCCGCCGTGGCCCCCGCGAGGTGGTCCGAGAGGTAGAGCCCAAACAGTTTCTTATCGATTTTGCCGGAAATCTGCGGTGCCATGAAAACTCCACTCTGATCGAAGGGCTGCTTCGGGAACACCACCCTGCCGGAGCGAAAGCGGGCCCCGAAGTACTACCGGGGCGCGGAGTCGTCCCGCGCCGGCCGCACTGACCCGGCGTCGGGGTCCATCGCCACGAGTCCGGTGTCGTCCTTCACCTCCGTCATCTCCTGCGCGACGTCAGGCTTAAGCCACGACGCCACCACGCTGACGCCGCCTCCGTCGTCGCGGTCGATCGCGACGTCGATCTCGGAGGCGGTCGCCCCCATGCGCGAGAGC
>NZ_JBFTZL010000085.1:0-14700 GCF_056406825.1 Arthrobacter sp. P1_A5
GGCAAGGGCAATAACCCGGCCCTGCTCCGGCTGGGCCGCGACGAGTCGAATCTGCTCGCCGTCGGGCGTGGGCACTGCTATACGTCCCAGTTTCATGGTTGCTCCTTTGGACATCAAACATACGATACGTACAGTATCGCATTGGGTTGGTGGGGTTGCAATAGACAAGTTCGTGGGGGTGACGCTCAGTTACCGACCGTGGCGGCCCGGGTGGCCCTCAGGAGTGGTTCGCCGTCGCAGAGCTCCTCCAGCCCGATGTCCGGCGGAAGCATGCCCAGGCTTCGACGGATCCCGGTCAGCAGTCCAAGTCCGCGCTGATCCACCGCAAGCGTGCGGGCGCGCGCGCCCCAGGCCGCCGTGGCCGCCGCCTGGTAGCCGCAGCGTTCAAGCAACTCGATTCMCTCCGCGTCGGTCATCGACTCTCCGGCCGCCACCCCGCGCACCAAAGCGCCCAGGTAGCGTTCCAGCTCTGCGGAAGCGAGAAGCTCGGCGCGGACCACCAGGCCTTGGCCCGGCAGTTCCGGCAGCAGGGCATTGACGTCCACCACGCGCCGCATCCCGGCCTTTTCGGCCAGTTTGTCGAACGGCGGCCCGAGCAGGGTCGCGTCCACTTGGCCGCCAAGCAGCGCGTCCAAGCGTTCGCGAACGCCGCCCACCACCACGTAGTCGACCTCGACGCCGGCGTCCCGTAGCAGGTGCTTGGCGATGAGCGCGAAACCGTTGTCGGGGGCGTCCACGGCGAACCGGCACCCGGCCAGGTCCGCGAGGGATTCCACGTCACCGCCTGCATGGATGCCCAGCTGCGTGGTCTGCTCGACCTGGGCAACCAGGCGCACGTCGGCGCCGGCCCGGGTCCATTCGAACAGGTTGTCGATAGCCGTGACCACCATGTCCTGCTCCCCGGCAAGCAGGGCCCGCAGCTGCTCCGCGCTCGAGGGCGTCCGGGTGGGCAGCACCTCAACACCGCGCAGAAATCCCAGCTCGGCCGCCAGCAGATAGGACACCGGCGGAACGAAGTGGCTTTGACGCAGGATCACGGGGCGGCCCCGCCGGCCGCGGCGACCGCGTCCGGGCGATCCACATACCAGGGAGGCAACTGCCCGCTAGGCCCACGGACCGTTGAACGCTGGATGCCGAGACCAGAGATTTCCGCCTCCATCACGTCGCCGTCCCTCAGGTAACGGCCCCAATGCGAACCGTTGCCCGCAGGCGAACCGGTGATGAGGACATCGCCGGGCAGCAGCACGGCCACCGAGGAGGCGTAGGCGATCAGGCTCGGGATGTCGAAGAGCAGGTCATCGGCCAAGGCATCCTGCATCAGCGTGCCGTTGAGGCTCAAGCGGATGCGGAGCTTCGCAGGATCCGGGACGAACCGCTTCGGCACCACGTAGGGGCCGGTGGGGAAGAACGTCGGCTGGTTCTTGGCACGGAACCAGTCGGTGCCCATCATCGCGATGTCGTTGCGCGGTACGAGCGTGCGCGCCGTGATGTCGTTGACGATCGTATACCCGGCCACGTAGTCGAAAGCGTCTTCGGCCGCGACCCGGTGCGCCCTGCGGCCGATGACCACGCCAAGCTCCAGTTCCCAGTCGACGTTTCCGCCGACATCCGGCAACTTCACGTCATCGTAGGCGCCGCAGACCGCCGAGGGGATCCCGGTCCAGACGTAGGGGTCGCCCGTCCGGCCGCGCTCGTCGATTTCGGCTGCGGCGTCGGCGGCCAGTTGCGCCGCATCGGCGCCTTCCTTGCCGAGCTTGTGGGCCACACTCATCTGCAGGACGTGCTCACGGTAGTTCGCCCCCGCGGCGATGATGGTGCCCACCGGCTGCACCGGCGGCAGCACCCGCAGCCCGTCGAGCGGGCGTGCGCCCGCCGCTGCCGGGTCGACGGCCTCGAGGGCGTCCAGGTGCGCATCCCAGTCAGCGAACAGGTCCCCGATCCGCCCGATTCCCGGCACCACTGTGCGCAGGTCAACGACGTCGTCGCCGAAGACCACACCGGGAAACTCCTCCCCGCCGTCCTCGAAAGTGCCCAGCATGAATCCATTCACGCGTGCCTCTTCCATGAATCCTCCATTAGTCATTGTCTGCTGCCGCTATACCGGTGGGGCCACGTACAGGCCCTTGTCGCGGTCGTTGAACATTTCGCGGGCGATGAATTCGTCCATGTCGCCGCCGGTTCCCCATTGGTCGGAGGTCTCGGGGTCGCGCGTGTCAAAGATGCTTGGATGCCAGGTATCCTCATCCACCGAATCCAGCTCGGTGGTGTATTCCATGGTGTTCCCGTTGGGATCGTGGAAGTAGGTGAAGGTGTTGTCCCCGGCCTTGTGGCGGCCAGGGCCCCAGATTTTCTTGAACCCGGACCGCAGCAGCTTGCCGCTTCCGCGCATGTACTCGTCGATGCCGCGCAGCTCGAAGGACGCGTGCTGCAGCGAGGCATGCGGACCGCGGGAGATCGCTATGGAGTGGTGTTGTGCATTGCAGCGCATGAAGTAGAAGAGGTCGCCCATGTGCGGGTGGTTCAGGGTGTCGGAGAGACGGAAGCCCAGATGCTGTTCATACCAGGCGCGCATCTTTTCCGGTTCCGGGGAGTTGAGCACCACGTGGGAGAGCCGCACCGGGATCGCCTCGCGTTCCTCGATCTTGCGGTGCTTGCGCACCTCAACATCGGAGGAGACCTCGATGGTGCGTCCCTCCAAGTCGAAGAAGCGGAAGCCGTATCCCCCACCGAGGGTCTTGACGTCATCGGGTTCGCCAATGAGCTTCACGCCCTTGGCAATGAGGTCCGAGGCGAGCTGGTCCACCGAGGCCTTGTCCGCCGCGCCGAACGCGACCATGTCAAGGCGCTTCTCCTCGGCCTCGCGCACGCGGACCGAATACTGTTCCGGGGATCCCTCGGCGGCGAAGTAGGTCACGCCGCCGTCGTTCTCCATTTCGGTGAGGCCCCAGTGGTTCTTGTAGAACTCAACCTGCTTCTGGTAGTCGGGCACCGCGATGTCGAAGTGCCTCAGGTGTGTGATGGGGCTGAATGCCATGATGGTCTCCTGTGTTCTGTCCGTTTGACGCGGATGTGGGTTTAGATGCGTGCCGGCACGTTGTGGCCGGCCTGCGGAATGCTGCGGATGAGGCGCTCCAGGGCCTCGGGGGTGTCGCCGAGGCCCAGGATGTAGCGGTCCGGGCGAACGACGACCGCCTGGGCGCCGGCGGCGGCAAGGATCTGGCCGACCTTGGCCGGATCGAACAGGACCACGACGTCGGCATGTTCCTCAAGTAGTTCCCGCAGTGGGGCCGGGACCGCGGCATAGAGCTCGCGGGTTGTTGCCACCAGGAAACGGCTTCCCACCATGTCATCCAGGCGCACCCCGTCGGCGAGGATCGGCTGCATGCCGAGCCGGCCGGCGCGTTCGTCGGTGCCGCCGTCGTGCAGGCCAGGGCCCAGCGCGGGTGAGATCGGTGCGGATGCGGCGGGGTTTGCGCGGATGAAGGCGTCACGCTGCTTCGCGGTGTCGGCGTCGGTGGTTTGCATGAAGCCCGCCGCCCGGGTTGCCTGCTCGACCCAGAACCGTGCATGCGGCATGCGTTCACTCTCGTAGGTGTCAAGGAGGCTGTCGTCGGCCGCACCGCGTTTGACGGCATCGAGCTTCCACACCAGGTTGGCCACGTCGCGTAATCCGGCGCATAGGCCCTGACCAAAAAGCGGTGGCGCCTGGTGGGCTGCGTCCCCCGCCAGGAAGATGTTCCCGGCGCGCCACTGCCGTGCGATGCGGCCACGGAAGGTATAAATAGCCAGCCGGTCTGCAGTGAATCTGCCTGCCGGCAGCACGCCGTGGCTGATCTTTTCCACACCCTCAGGGGTGGCAATTTCCTCGGGGTCGTCCCCCGGCATCAACATGAACTCCATCCGCACCCGTTTGCCGGGGAGGCGGATCCACAGGGCGGGCCTTGTGTGATGACCCAGGAAGATCATGTCGGAAGACAGGCCGGGGCCTTCTTCCAAAATGCCGTCCGCGACAAGCCACTGTGCATCCTCGCCCAGCTTTTCGCACTCGATGCCCAGCGCCTGGCGGGTCTGCGAGCGCGCCCCGTCCGCTGCGATGGCCCAGCGGGCGCGGATTAAGGATTCCGCGCCGTCGGAGTCACGCACCGCCACCTCGACGCCCGGTCCCTCATTGCGCACGGAGAGCACGCTGGTGCCTCGGCGGAGCTCGACACCGGGAAGTTCTTCCACGACATCCCGCAGCAGAACCTCGATGTCCGGTTGGTGAAAGGTGAGATCGTCGTGCCAACCCTGGGTGCCAAACTGACCCGTGGGCAAGGACACCAGGACTTCCCGCTCCTCGTTCTCGATGTGGAAGGAGGACATCGGCAAAGTAACCTCGGCAAAGCGCTCGGCGACTCCCAGCGATTGGAGGGTGCGGAAGGTTTCACCATCAAAGTGCACGGCGCGGGCAGTTGGCCAAACCTGGACATCACGCTCCACCCCGACGGCGGTCAGACCTGCGCGCCCCAGCAAGGCCAGCGCAGTGACTCCTACAGGCCCTCCCCCGATCACTACCACGTCGACGTTGACGTTAGCCATCTTGCTCCTTCAAGTTCAGTACGTATCGTTTCGAATAAAAAGTAACATGCATCACTTAGCCGCACAAGGGTTAGCTGATGGGCTTCCGGCTTGCTTACGCCTTCCAGATGGTCTTGAGATTGCAGAATTCCCTGATCCCGTCCGCAGCCAGTTCCCGACCGAACCCGGAACGCTTGATCCCGCCGAACGGCAGCTCCTGGTACGAAACCGTCATGCCGTTGACGAACACCGCGCCGGCGTCAAGGTTGGCCGTAAACCATTCCTCCTCCTCGGCATCAGCAGTCCAGACCGCACTGGAAAGCCCGAAGGTGGTCTGGTTCGCAATCCGGAGGGCATCCTCGCGGTCCCGGGCGCAGTACAGCGACGCGACGGGCCCAAAGGTCTCCTCCTGGATGATCCGCATCTCTTCGCTGAGTCCGGCGAGCACCGTGGGGGCATAGAAGAAGCCGGGGCCCTCGGGAACCACCCCGCCGGTCAGCACCTGGGCACCCAGGGAACGGGCGTCCTCGACGAGCTCGGCCAGTTCGTCGCGTCCGGACAAGGTGGCCAAGGGCCCCACCTGAGTCGCGGGATTCAGCGGGTCCCCGACATTAAGCTCCGACATCAGCTTCACGAATTCGGCGGCGAACGCGTCATAGACCTCGGTGTGCACGATGAACCGCTTGCCGGCGATGCAGGACTGGCCATTGTTGCTGATCCGTGCACGCACGGCGGTCTCCGCCGCGGCGGAGACGTCCGCCGAGGGCATGACAATGAAAGGGTCCGACCCGCCCAGTTCCAGCACGGCCTTCTTCACGTGGTCCCCGGCACTGGAGGCGACCGAGCGCCCCGCCGGCTCGGAACCCGTCAGGGTCACCGCTTTGACCCTCGGATCGGCCAGGACGCCGGCAACCTGGGAGCCGCCGATCAGCAGGGTGCGGAAGGAGCCGCGCGGGAACCCTGCCCGCTCAAAGAGTGTGTCGAGGAAGAGCGCAGCCTGGGGCACGTTCGAGGCATGCTTGAGCAAGCCGGAGTTGCCCGCCATAAGCGCCGGGGCCGCAAAGCGGATGACTTGCCAGAGCGGGTAGTTCCAGGGCATGACCGCCAACACCGTCCCCAGTGGCTCGTAGCGGGTCCAGGCGCGGCTCGCGCCGACCGACGACGGGTCCTTCAGCGGGGCATCGGCCAGGAATTCCTCGGCATGCTCGGCGTAGAAACGCATGGCCTTGACGCACTTGTGCACCTCGGCAATCGATTGCGCAATCGGCTTGCCCATCTCGACGGTGATCAGCTCACCGAGGCCCTCCGCCTGATCCTCCAGAATGTCCCCCGCAGCGAGCATCCACTGCGCTCGCTGGGCAAAGGTTGTGCCGCGCAGCAGCCGCGCCGCTTCGGCGGCCTCCGCGATGCGGGCCTGGACTTCCTCGGCCGAGTGCGGCTCGATGATCATTTCGGTCGAACCGGTGGTCGGGTTGACGGTTGCGATTGCCATGGGTGGGGTCCTTTTCCTGGAGACGTGTTCTCGATCACAACTATATAGGATACGATTCGTATCGGATACTATTTTAGTTTCCATGATGTATCCACCCACGCCAGCAGCCCGTGGAACGGCTGCCCGACATCCAAGGAGTGCCCCCGTGAGCACCAATGGCGAGTTGCCGAACAATCTTCCGCTCTTTCTCACCGACGCTGATGTGGCCAGCCTTGCGGACTGGCCGGGGGCGATCGAGGCCATCCGCACCGCGTACAAGGCCCCCGACGACGAGGGCGGCACACCGGGAAGGATTTTCGCCCAGACATCTCGCGAATGGTTGCGGATCATGCCCTCGGTGCCGCAGAGCGGCAGTCTGTTCGGGGCAAAGTCAATCGCCGGGTCCTTCGCGGACGGCCTGCGCGTCAGCTATCTGATTTCACTCTTCGACAAGGACACCGCGGATCTGGTGGCTCTCGTGGACGGAAACCGCGTCACCGGCCTGCGCACCGCCGCGACCACCGCCGTGGGCACCTCCACGATCGTGCCGCAGCGGCCGCTGATCGTCGGTGTGATCGGCTCCGGCTTTKAGGCGCGCTCCCACCTGACGGCCTTTTCCCACCTGTTGGAGTTCGCTGACATCCGTGTGTTCAGTCCGACCCCTGCCAACCGCGAGGCCTTTGCGGCCGAGTTCGACGGCGCGTTCGGCGCGCCCGCACGTGCTGTCGGCTCGGCCCGCGAGGCCGCGGAAGGCGCGGATCTCATTCTGTGCGCTGCACGCTCCCGCGACGAGTCCCCGACGCTGCTGGCCGAATGGGTCGGCCCGAACGCCGCGGTGGTCTCGATCGGTTCCACGACCCCGGCCCAACGCGAGCTGCCTGCGGAGCTGATCGCCCGGGCCGCGGTGGTCGTGGTGGATAGCCGTGACGAGGTCGTGCACGGAAGCGGGGACATGATTGCGGCCCGGGCACACGGCGTCGATGTGGATTCGCTCATTGTCACACTCAATGCCGCCCTGATCGGCGAAACCGCCATCGACGCGGAGCACGGGATCCGTATCTACAAGTCGACCGGTTCCGGCCTGCAGGACATCGTTGTTGCCGAGATGCTCGTCAACCGCGCCCGCGCCGAGGGCATTGGCACCGTCCTTCCCGTGGGCATCGTCACCAGCCGCAAATAGACCCCACTGACAATAAAGGAGAACAACATGGTGGAATACACCAAATCCGAAGCCCGCTCCTGGGCCCGGGAGAACTTCGTCGGCACCGTCGCGGTGACGCACCCGTCCTTTACCCCGGACTTTTCTGCCATCAACGAAAACGCGATCCGCCACGACATCCTCCTGCTCAAGGAACGTGGCTACAAGGGTTCCCTGCTGATCGCCGAAGCGAATATCACCCCGGAGGAGAACGCCCGGATCACAGCCATCGCCCGCGAGGCGGCAGGACCGGACTTCGCACTCTTCTTCCACGCAATCTTCGGCACCCTGGAAGAAAACATCCATGCAGCAAACCTGGCTTCCAAGGCCGGCGCGGACCGCGCGCTGCTGGCCTACCCTTCATCGTTCTGGCCGACCTCGTACGACGAGGTGTTCGACTACACCAAGCGTTTCACCGATGAAACCGATCTGGCCACCATGCTGTTCCCGCTCCCCGCCTGGGGCTTCGAGCGCATCCACCCCGCAGGCATGAGCGTGGACTTCGTGCGCCGCGTCCTCGACGCGATGCCGAGCATCGTCGCCATCAAAGCCGAACAGGGCTACCCGGGCATCCCCGGCGTCATGGAGATGTACCACCACTTCCGCGATGAAGTAGTGATTTCCTGCCCCATCGAGGCCGAAATAATCCCCCTCATGTCGGTCTTGGACGTCCAGTTCTCCGGCACCGCGAACACGAACTGGATGGGAGGCTACTACCCCAAGGCCTTCGAACTGGCGCGCAACGGCAAGTGGGAAGAAGCCATGAAGCGCTACTGGGAGGTCCAGCCGGCCCGGGCCGCCAATATGGCTGTATCGTCCACTTCCACCCCGGGCACCAGCTCCATTAACCGCACCCAGTGGAAGTACCAGGAGTGGCTCTCCGGCTTCAACGGCGGCGCCCTGCGCCCGCCGGCAGTCAGGCTTCCCGACCGTTTCATGAAGCAGCTGCGCGCAAGCCTGGAAGCCTCGGGACTGCCCGTCACCGATTCCCCGGACTCCGAATTTTTGCGCGGACGCGTCAGCGCCTAAGCCATGCCCGGCCGCGTGCCGGCACTGCAAAGCCCCTTGGACCACTGAACCGGCTGGCTGGTTCGGTGGTCCAAGGGGCTTCTTTGCGTGTGAAAGACGAYGCCGGAGAAGATGCAGCACCTGACCCGCGGCCGGCAAAACGACGGCGGCTTGCCGGACTGGCAGCCCAAGCCTCTGGCAGGATTGCTGAATCCTGGCTTCCGTGCCGGCCGCCGCGTTCACCGTGCAGCCCAGCAGCAGGCGAGGGCCCCTTCCCGGGTGGATGTCGATTCGACATCCACCCGGTGGAAGAGGCCCCCCGCTCCGGTTCAAGACCGGTGATGAGTGTGCTCCCGCGTCGGCGTCAGGCTCCGGGATTTTCCGAAGAACGCATGGAATCGCTCACCGGCCCGGCGTTCGTCCCGGAACCCGGCCATCGGCAGGCCGTGTGGCGGATTCATCTCTCCTGCTCATGGCACGCGCCATCCCTATTCGCCGGGGTTTGAGAAGAATGCATTGAGCCGGTCGGTGGGAAGGTAGTCTTCAGGGGCGCCGGCCAGGTCGGTCAGGTCATTGCGGTCCCACGAGGGGTCCGCGACCTTGGCGAGGTTCTCCCGGGAGACGATCACCGAGGGCTCAACGATCTGGTTGATCTTGGGGCCCTCGCCCTTCAGGATGCGCAGGGCCACATCGACCACCGCCTCACCGGTGCGCACAGACGGGGTCGTGGTGCCGAAGTAAGGGTAGTCGGAGTTTGCCAGCGCCCAGGAGGAGAATCCGTGACTGGACCCGTCGTCCGCGATCGGCGGCACCTCCAGGCCCGATTCCACAAAGGCGTTGCGGATGCCTACGCCCATCGTTCCGGCCTGCAAGACGGCGTCAACCCCGGCAGGGTGGGTCGCAAGGAACTTCTGGACCTCCGCCTGGGCCGTGGCCGGCTGGAAGAAGCCCGTGACCGACCCGGCGACCTTGACCTCCGGGCAGTTTTTCAGGATGGCGTCGATGCCCATGCCCGCGAAGGTCGAGACCGGGATGCCCGGGATGCCGTCGACGCGCAGGACGTTGCCCTTGCCCCCGATTGCCGCCACCGTGCCGGCGGTGACCTGGGCGATCGCGAGGGGGGTATTCCTCGTGACGCTCACGGCGTATTCGGAATCGATAGGCACCTGGGCGGCGACCAGCGGGATGCCGGCGTCATGGGCGGCCTTGGCCAGCTTCACGGAAGGCTCCGGTGCGATGGCGGTGTAGATGATCACGTCCGGCTTGAGCGAGAGCGCTTCGTTGAACTGCTGGAGCTGCAGGGGCACGTTCGACGGGTCATCCGGGGCGAAGTCGCCGACAATCTTGACTCCATTGGCCTTCAGGCTAGTGCGGATGGCCGCCGACATGGAGGCAATGAAGGGACTGGCAGGTGGCATGCCCACGATCGCGGCCGTGAAACCGTCAGTCTTCTTCGACTTGTAGTCGGCCCATGCCGACTTCCGGATCTCGTACGGGTAGAGGTTGTAGCCCGCGGCGATCTCCTTAGGTAAACCGGACAGCAGGGCGTTCGGATCGTTCGCTGCATCCGTTGGCAGCGACCCGCAGGTCCCGGCTGCCTCGGGCGACACCTTGGCKGGGGTTGCCCCTCCGGAGGAGCCCGGGGCCGCCGGCGCCGATGCCGAACAGCCCGTCAGGACGAGGGCGCCGGCCCCCAGGATCGCGGCGCCGACCGTCGGGAAGCTGGGGAAAAACGTCGTCTTCTTCATGAATTATCTCCTGCCGTATAAAACGATTCGTATCGTATGGCATCAGAGTAGGCGTATGCGGTACGATTCGTCTAGTTTCGAATATGACCTGCGACACATTATCGGCCATTCAAAGGAGATTCGCCGTGAACAACCAACCATCCGGCCTGATGCTAGCCGGGGTGAGCAAGCGGTTCGGTGCCACGCGCGCTGTTATCGACGGTGACCTCCATCTCCGGCCGGGCGAGATCCACACGCTCTTGGGCGAAAACGGCTCAGGGAAGAGCACGCTGGTAAAGATCCTGGGTGGGGTTCACCGTCCTGACACCGGCTCCATCACATTGGACGGCGTCCCCGTCAACAGCCGATCGCCCCGCGAGGCCATGGATCTGGGGATTGCGGCGGTGTTCCAAGAGGTCCTCACCGCAGGGAACCAGTCGGTCCTCGAGAATGTCTGGCTCGGGTCCCACGGGACGTTCCGTCGCCGGCTGGGCCGCGCCGAGCAGCAATCGATCGCGCAGGATGTCCTCTCGCGTATCGCCGGCGAGGTGCCCCTCGATCTTCCCGCCGGCCAATTCTCGCTCTCCGAGCGACAGTCCATCTGCATTGCGCGGGCGCTCGTGCGAAAGCCCAAGGTGCTCATCCTTGATGAGTCGACGGCTTCCCTGGACGTCAGGTCCCGTGATCGGCTCTTCGTCGAGCTGCGCCGGCTCGCGGCCGTGGGAACCGCCATCCTGTTTATCTCGCACCGGATGGACGAGGTCGCGGAGATCTCGGACCGGGTCACCGTTCTGCGGTCCGGCCGGAGCGTGTCCACCGTCGAACGTTCGGACCTGTCCGTCGACCGGTTGATCGCGGACATGACCGGAAACTCCGGCCACGACGAGGCCCGGCGGCAACCGCACGACCCCGGGGACGTCAGCCTTCGGGGATCCGCCGTGCGCCTGGCGTCGGCCTCGGCACCCATCGACTTCGAGCTGCGCGCCGGCGAAGTCGTGGGCCTTGCCGGGCTAGAAGGCCACGGACAGGACCACTTCATCAAACGCCTGGCCGGCGTGGCTGCCGGGCCCGGCAGTGTTGTTCGCATCCGGCCCGAGGGCGCCGCAGAGCTTACCGAGCGCAACGGGGATGCCCTGGGGGTCGCCTACCTGCCGCGCGAACGTCGTGGCGAGTCGCTGTTCGAATCCATGTCGATCCGCGAAAACTTCGCGCTCCCGACCCTGGCCAAGGACCGCCGCGGCGGGTTGCTGGACACCCGCAGCATTGCCCGCCGGTTCGATGCGTTCGCTCGGACCTTGTCCCTGCGCTTCGGTGCAGCGCAGGATGCAATTTCAACATTGTCCGGCGGTAACCAACAGAAGGTGCTGCTGGCCCGCTGGCTTGCCACGGACCCCAAGGTCCTGCTGCTTAACGACCCCACACGAGGGGTCGACATCGGGACCAAGCGGGAGATCTACGCAATCCTGCACCGACTCAGTGCCGAAGGCATGAGCGTCGTGGTCCTCTCCAGCGAGGTCGACGAACTCGTTGACCTCGCAGACCGCGTCTTGGTCTTCCGCGACCAATCAGTGTTTACCGAGATCCCCCATTCCGAGCTTTCCACCGAGTCCATCGTCGCCGCATACTTCGGCCAGAAATCAGAGGTGCATACATGAACCGCGTCCTCCCCCTGTTCCAGCGCTGGCCTTTCGCCTTTGCCTTCCTGCTCGCACTGGTGCTGCTGGTGTTGAACCTGATCGTCTCACCGTCCTTCCTCTCCCCCGMGCGTCTCCCCGGCACCCTGGCCACGCTGGCGCCGTTCGTGCTGGTGGGATTCGCCTCCACGCCCTCGATCCTCGCCGGTGGCATTGACATTTCGGTCGGTCCCCTGGCCACCTTCATCAACTGCCTGTTCGTCGCCATCCTCATTCCCGCGGGGCTGGGCAACTGGGATCTCGCGGCACCCATCATCTTGGCGGTGGCTGCCGGAATCGGAGCCCTGAACGGAATCCTGGTCGCCGTCTTGCGCCTGCATCCGGTGGTCGCAACCACCGGGATGCTGTTCCTGCTCGTTGGCCTGTCGCTGACCATCGCCCAGAATCCGGTGGCCGCCCCGAATAATTGGACGGAGGTCTTCGCCGGGGGCATCGGCGTCGTCCCGGGCGCTCTCTTGACCATCGGCGTCGCCGGGCTGATCTGGTTCGCCCTGCGCCGAACGGCCTTCGTCAGCAATCTCCTCGCGACCGGCGAGAGTGATGTTTCAGCCTACGGTTCCGGCGTGAACATCAAGGCAATCCGGATCCTGGCCTATACCCTCGGCGGCCTGTTCGCCGGCATCGCGGGAATCGCCCTGACGGCAATCGTGCAGTCATCGCAGTCTTCGCTCGCCTCCACCTATGCCCTGCTGGGGCTCGCCGCGGCCGTGCTGGGCGGGACGAGCCTGGCCGGCGGCCGCGGCGGGCTGTTGGGGGCCCTCTTCGGGGCGGTCTCCATTTATCTGCTGCAGCAGTTGCTCACGGCCTCGGGCGTGGCACCCAGCCTCATCCAATTTGCCTACGGCGCCGTCCTCGTCGTTGGCGTCGTGCTGGGCGCGACGCTGCTGGCCCCCCGTTTGAAGAGGAACGCATCATGAGCAGTGACACCGTGCCCCCCGCACCAAGAACCCAGGCACCAACGGTCCGGCCCAGGCCCTGGACCACGTTCAGGGCCTGGGCCTTCGAGGTACCGGCCCTCCAGGTACTCGTCGTGGCGGCCTTGGCAGCCTGGCTGGTGATCACCATTCCGGCCATCGCGAACCCCAGGTCAATCACGTCGATACTGGTCATCACGTCCCTGCTGGCCCTGGCAGCCATGGGCCAGACGCTTGTGGTGATCCTGGGCGGACTTGACCTGGCGGCACCGGGCTACATCCTTTTCGGTGCCTTCATGGCGGCGAACGTCGCGGGCAAGCTCGGGGTCCCTCCGGTCGTAGCCCTGCTGATCACAGTTCTGGCCTGCGGCGGCATCGGCGCCCTGATCGGCTGGATCTGCCACCGCTTCGCGGTCCAGCCACTAGTCGTCACGCTGGGCACCGGCGCAGCCATCACGGGCGCGACCCTGTTCCTCGCCGACGGCGACTATTCCTCCGCCCCGCCGGAGGCGCTGCGTTCCCTGGCCAGCCTAAGGGGGACCAGCCTCGGCCTGCCGTTCCCCCCGATCATCCTGATCGTGCTTCTCTGCGGGGCGGGAATGTGGCTTTTCCTCAATCGCACCGCGGCGGGACGTCGCTTCTACGCGACGGGAATCAATTTCCGGGCCGCGCGATTGGCCAGGGTCCGGACCGCTGCCGTGTGGACCATGGTCTTTGCGGCCTCCGGAGCCCTGGCCGGGGTTGCCGGCGTCTTCATCGCATCCTTCGGCGCGGGATGGTCGCAAACCATCGGGGAACCCTACCTGTTCTCTGGTCTGGCCGCGGTCCTCGTCGGCGGGTCGATCTTCGGCTCGATTCGCGGCAGCTACACCCGCACGCTGCTGGGCGCACTCACTCTCACCCTCTTGTCAACGATCATCGTCAGCAATGGGCTGACGGAAGCCCAGAGCCGCATCGTCTTCGGCGTCATCATCCTTGCTGTGGTCTCGCTCTACGGTCGGGAACGCCACGTCCGAGACAGGTTCTGAGGCCTGGTCCGGGTCCCCTACTTCCGGCGGTCCACTGCGACGCGCGGTCACGATACGAGCCGAGTCGGATGCCAATTTTGGATGAGTCATTTCATCCTGGTCCAACTGAAAACCAAGGAGAATAAAATGTCCCCCGAGACAGCAACTGTCGCCGAAGTGCTTTCCAGCCCCTGGAAAATCGACGGCCTGACGATCAAGAACCGCTATGTGCTTAGCCCCATGGCCGTCCTCCAGCCGACAAAGGACGGCCATCCCAGCGATCAGACCATCGCGTTCCTCACCACGCGGGCACGCGGCGGCGCTGGGCTGCTGATCATCGGTGGCGGCGTGGCCACCGAGCGCGGGAACCAGGAGGCGCCGTTCCAGCCCTTGATGCGCTTCGACCGGGACGAGTTCATTCCGGGGCTGCGGCGCATGGTCGATGCCGTGCACAAGCACGATGTACCCATCTTCGCCCAGATCTTCCCGAGCTTCGGCGCCATGGGCGTGCCGGGCGACGGCCGGCCCACAAGGGCCGCGAGCCCGAAGCCCGTCCGCATGGCCGCACCCCGCCTGCCTCACGGTTTCTACATTCCCGGCGGTCGAACGAACCCGACGCCGGAGGAGATCACCAAGGAGGAAATCCTCGAGGTCCAGGAGCAGGCCGTCGCCGCCGTACGGCGAGCAAAGGCGGCCGGCTTCGACGGCATCGAGCTGGGCGCGCACATGCGCTACCTCTATTCCTCCTTCCTCTCACCGCGCACCAACTGGAGGACGGACGAATACGGCGGGAGTGCCGAAAACCGAGCCCGCATCCTCACGGACACGATTCGGGCGATCCGGGCCGAAGTCGGAACCGACTATCCGGTGGGCCTCAGAATGAGCACCAACGATCACCTTCCCGATGGTCAGGGACCCCAGGGGTTCGCCGAAGTTGCGTCGATCATTGAAAAGGAAGGGGTTGGATATATCGCCCTGAGCGATGCGAACTACGAGTCGATGGACAATAACGTCACCTCCTTTTCGGGCGCCATACTGGAGCACGGAGAGCCGCAAGCATTCCGCACCGCCATGCCCGAGGTCCCGTTGCTCCTCAGCAGCACCTTCGACCCGCAACAGTGTGC
>NZ_JBFTZL010000086.1:0-14677 GCF_056406825.1 Arthrobacter sp. P1_A5
CTGCATGGCAGTCAGCGTCCTCGTCGCGGTCGGCAGCATCGCCGACGACCTCGTGGAGGCGATCACCACMCGCATGGCAGCCCTCGCGATCGGCCCGGGCACGGACCCGGCCTCCCAGATGGGTCCGCTCATCACGGCCGAGCACCGCGACAAAGTGGCCTCCTACGTTGCCGGCGCGGCCAACGAGGGCGCCACCGTGGTGGTGGACGGCCGCGAACACGAATTCGACTCCAACGGCTTCTTCATCGGCGTCAGCCTGATCGACCACGTCAAGCCCGGAATGAAGGTCTACGACGACGAGATCTTCGGGCCCGTCCTCTCCGTGGTCCGCGTCGAGACCTACGTCGACGCCGTGAAGCTGGTCAACGACAACGAGTTCGGCAACGGCGTGGCCATCTTCACCCGCGACGGCGGCGCCGCCCGCCAGTTCGAGTTCGACGTCGAGGCCGGCATGGTGGGGGTCAACGTGCCCATCCCGGTGCCGGTGGGCACCTTCTCCTTCGGCGGCTGGAAGAATTCGCTGTTCGGCGACACCCACATGTACGGCCCTGAAAGCATCCGTTTCTACACCCGCGGCAAGGTGGTCACCACCCGCTGGCCGGACCCGTCCACCTCGGTGATCGACCTCGGCTTCCCCCAGGTCGACTGACGCTTTTGCCCGTCAAAGCGACGCGGGGTCACTTATCCGGCACTGGATTATGGGCCGCAAGTGGCCCCTCGTTGCTTTCGGGGTCCGGGATTAGAGTAGGCAGACAGGGACAGCCAGGATCCGGGAGGCACCATGACCACGCTCGTCAACCGTCCCAACACGGCATTGCTCGTCGTCGATATGCAGATCGGTGTGGTCGCTGAGGCATACCGCCGCGACGACGTCGTCGCAACCATCGCCGCGCTCGTGGACAAGGCCCGCGGCGCCGGGGTGGACGTCGTCTGGGTGCAGCACAGCGGTGAGGAACTCCCGCGCGGCAGCGACGGCTGGCAGTACGTGCCGGAGCTCGCGCGCCGCAGTTCGGAGCCGCTCGTGGCCAAGGAGTACAGCGACGCCTTCGAGGCCACCGACCTGGAATCCGTGCTGGCCGGGCGCGGCATCGGACGCTTCTTCCTGGCCGGTGCGCAGACCGACGAGTGCATCCGCTCGACCCTGCACGGCGCGATCACCCGCGGCTACGACGTCACGCTGGTCGCCGACGCCCACACCACCGAGGACCTGACCGAGTACGGCGCCCCGCCGCCGGCCCTGGTGGTCGCGCACACCAATCTGTACTGGCAGTACCACAAGGCGCCGGGGCGGACGGCGGGAACGGTCAAAGCGGCCGACGTCGAGTTCGCCGGCCCGGCAGGGTCCTAGCCCTTCATGATTTCCGCGCGCTGGGCCATGTAGTCCTCCATGGACAGCTTGCCGTCGGTGTACTGCTGGTCGAGCTCGGCCAGCTTGCGGGCCCGGTAGCCCTGCCCGGCCGACGGCGGCGGAGACTGCGGCGCCTGCGCCTGTCCCGCGCCCGGCGCCGGGGGAGTTTGCGATGCCTGCGGCCGTTGCGGTTGCGGCGGGTTGTTCAGGTACTCCGGGCTGTCCTCGTACGGGACGGGGGACTGGTAGCCGACCGGGTTTGGGTACTGCTGGCCGGGGTACGGCTGGTTCGGGAACGGCTGGTCCGGAAACCGGGGACGGGGGTTCTGCGCGCTCGGGTACTCCGCGCTGGGGTATTGCGGGTTGGGGTATTGCGGGTTGGGATATGGCTCGTTGGCCGGACCCGACTGCTTCGGGGCGCCCAGCTGGCCAAAGCCGCCGAAGTAGTCCTGCTGGGTGTACCCATCACGCGGCTGGTTACCCTGGCCGGGGTTGTTCTGGCTGCCCGGGAACCGGCCGAACTGTCCCGGCGTGCCCTGGTTCCGGCCGCGGGCAGACCTGCGGTAGAGGCGCATCGCCACGGGAACCAGGAAGGACAACACGATGATCCAGAAGAACATACTGCTCACGGTACTGGGCCTTTCAGCTGCTGGGCCTTCTCATCTGCGGGCTCATCTGTAGGGCCGGAGAAGTGTTCCTCCAGCTTATGCCCCGCAGGCTCAGGCCCGAAGCCTCAGGACCGGACCGCGTCCTCGGCTCCGGGCGGGCCTTCGCCGGAACCAAGCGGAACGCCGGGACCGAACACCGGTCCGGCCAGCGGCCGCTTGGCCGTCATGCCGTCGCCGGAGGAGCGGTGCCGCAGCCGGCGGACCACCCAGGGGACGAAATACTCCCTGGCCCACACCAGGTCCCCGCTGCGCGCCTCGCGCCAACTGCGCTGTGGCAGCGGTTTGGGGGAGAGGGGCTGGAGCGTGTGCTCGACGTTCAGCGAGTCCAGCACCATGGCCGCGATCGTGTGGTGGCCCAGCGGTGAGAAATGCAGCCGGTCGACATTCCACATCTGCGGGTCATTGAGCTGGCGCAGCGACCACATGTCCGCGATCACGGCGTCGTGGCGCGCGGCGATCGTGCGCAGGTTCTCGTTGTAAATGGCCACCTTGCTGCGGATCCGGCCCAGCACCGTGGAGCCGGTATCCGGGCCGTTGAACAGGACAACGGTGGCGCCGCCCAGGCTCAGGATCTGCACCACCGAATCCAGCTTTTCGGCCAGCACGTCCGGATCGCCGCCCGGGCGGATGAGGTCGTTGCCGCCTGCGGAGAGCGTGATGAGGTCCGGTTTGAGGGACAGGCAGTGAGCCATTTGCTGGTCCACGATCTGCTGCAGGAGCCGGCCACGGACGGCCAGGTTCGCGTAGGCGAAGTCGTTGTGCCCACGGCTGAGTTCCTCGGCCACGCGGTCCGCCCAGCCCCGATGGCCGCCCGGACTGGCCGGTTCCGGATCGCCGATGCCCTCCGTGAATGAGTCGCCCATCGCCACATACCGGGTCCACGGGTGGGTGACGGTGTCAACGGTGGTCTCGGCTGGGGTGTCCGGTGAATTTTCCATGGGATAGGTATTGCTCACCCCCTTATCCTGCACTGTTCCCGTTTAGCTGCGCCACCGTATTAGCTGCGCCCCGTAATTTGTTACCGTCGGGTAACTGTAAGAATAGTTCCATGACTCACGCTGACGCCTTCCCCGCCCCTGTCGTCCAATGGTCCCAGCCGGAGCAGGAACGGGCCGGCAAGCCGCTTCTTGTCCTGTTGCACGGCTACGGCGCCAACGAACAGGATCTGCTCAGCCTGGCCGGGATGCTGCCGCAGGAATTTGCGGTGGCCTCGTTGCGCGCCCCGATCGCCATGGGACCGGGCTTCACTTGGTTCCCGCTGACAGGGTCCATTGGCTACTCGCTCGACGCCGTCAAGGTCGCCGCAGGCTACGTTCAGGACTGGCTCGACGGCGTCAAACCCAACCACCCGTCGGTGACGCTGTTGGGGTTCTCGATGGGCATGGCGATGGCCACCACGTTGCTGCGGCAGCGGCCGGCGGACTTTGCCGCCGTCGTCGGGCTGTCAGGTTTTGTCGTCGACGCCGGCGATGACCCCAGCTTCCGCGACGGCGAACTGGACGGCACTGTGCCGCTGTTCTGGGGGCGGGACCAGCAGGACCCCGTGATCACCGAGGACAAGATCGACTACACCGTCGGCTGGGTGCGCAAGCACGTGAAGCTCACCAAGGTCCTCTACACGGGCATGTGGCACGGCATCAACCAGCAGGAGATCGGCCACGTCTCGGAGTTCCTCACGCACGTGGTGCTCAACGCCAAGAAGTAGGCGCGCCGGGGAAGTGTGCGCCGGGAAGCGGCGCCGGGCGGGCGGCTAGGCGGCCGGGGGCGCGCTGATCCGCACGGTCCGGCCGTTCACGGTGACGGTGTCGCCGTCGTGCAGCTGGCGCCCGCGGCGCTCGTCGATTTCGCCGTTGACCTTCACCAGCCCGTTCTTGATCAGTTCGGCGGCCTCCACGCCGTCCTCGACCAGATTCGCAAGCTTCAGCAGCTGGCCCAGCCGGATCATGCTGTCGCGGATAGTGATGTCTTCGAATTCCGGATTGCTCATACAAGCAATAATGCCTGACCTAAGGTGGCACCTATGACCCATCACCGCCGTCTTCCGCTGATCGTCGGCCTGCCCATGGCCGTCGCAACGGGACTGTTCATCCCGATCCAGGGCCGGATTAACGGCGCCCTCGGRGTGGCGCTGGAGGACGGAATCGGTGCCGCCGTCGTCAGCTTCAGCACCGGACTGCTGGTCATGACGGTCATTTCCCTGGCCTTGCCCCGGGGCCGGGCAGGGCTGGCGCGGATCCTGCCCGCCGTGCGCGAACGGCAGTTTCCGCCGTACTACGTCCTGGCCGGCTGCATCGGCGCCCTCTTCGTCTTCGCCCAGTCCTTCACCGTGGGACTGCTCGGCGTCGCCCTCTTCACGGTGGCCGCCGTGACGGGACAGACCCTCAGCGGCCTGCTGGTGGACCGGATGGGGATCGGACCGGCGGGGAAGAGGCCCATTACCGGCATCCGGGTGCTCGGCAGTGTGCTCACCGTCGCCGCCGTCGCCTGGGCGGTGTCGCCCAGATTCAGCGCCGGGGAATCCGGGCTGCAGTTGCTGGTTCCCGTGATGCTTCCGCTCCTGGCCGGGTTCCTGATGAGTTTCCAGCAGGCCATGAACGGCACAGCCACCGTGCACTACGGCACCCCCATCGCCGCGACACTCGTGAACTTCATCGCCGGAGCGGCCCTGCTGTGGGTGGCCTGGCTGATCAAACTCGCCGTGGCCGGGGCCGGCAACCCCCTCCCGGCGCAGTGGTGGTACTACCTTGGCGGCCCGCTCGGCTGCATCTTCATCGGCATCGGCGCCCTCCTGGTCCGCAGCCTGGGCGTGCTGGTCACCGGCCTCGGGATGATTGCCGGCCAGCTGCTGGGGTCCCTCGGACTGGACCTTATATTGCCGGTGCCCGGAACCGTGATCGCCCTCCCCACGGTCCTCGGCACCATCCTGACGCTCGGCGCCATCGTCCTGGCCACCCTGCCCTGGCCCAAGGGCGCGCTGAAGCGGTAGCGGGCCGGTAGGCTTGGAGTTTGCATCGCACTGTTCGCATTGCATTGTTCGTATCGCTTTGTTCGTATCGTCCCGGCCGGCAACCAGCCGGCGTCCCGGGGCCAACACCACGGACCGCACCCAGCGGCCCTGTAGAAAATTGGAGTTCCCATGGCAGCAAAATCCGTCCTCGACCAGATCATTTCCCTCGCCAAGCGCCGGGGATTCGTTTTCCAGGCCGGTGAAATCTATGGTGGCTCCCGTTCTGCCTGGGACTACGGCCCGCTCGGCGYCGAGCTCAAGGARAACATCAAGCGCCAGTGGTGGCAGTCCGTGGTCCGGGGCCGCGACGACGTCGTAGGCCTGGATTCCTCCGTCATCCTGCCCCGTCAGGTGTGGGAGGCCTCCGGCCACGTCGATGTGTTCTCCGACCCGCTGGTGGAGTGCCTGTCCTGCCACAAGCGCTACCGCGCGGACCACCTCGAGGAAGAGTACGAGGAGAAGAAGGGCCGTCCCGCCGAGAACGGCCTCAAGGACATCGCCTGCGCCAACTGCGGCACCCGCGGCCAGTGGACCGAGCCCCATGAATTCTCCGGGCTGCTCAAGACCTACCTTGGCCCCGTCGCCAGCGAAGAAGGCCTGCACTACCTGCGGCCCGAAACGGCCCAGGGCATCTTCGTGAACTTTTCCAACGTCCTGACCACCTCGCGGAAGAAGCCGCCCTTCGGCATCGGCCAGATCGGCAAGTCCTTCCGCAACGAGATCACGCCCGGCAACTTCATCTTCCGCACCCGCGAGTTCGAGCAGATGGAGATGGAATTCTTCGTCGAGCCCGGCACCGACGAGCAGTGGCACGAGTACTGGATGAAGGAACGCATGTCCTGGTACACGGGCCTGGGCATCCGCGAAGAGAACCTGCGCTTCTTCGAGCACCCGCTGGACAAGCTCAGCCACTACTCCAAGGGCACCACGGACATCGAATACCGTTTCGGATTCCAGGGCTCGGAGTGGGGCGAGCTCGAGGGCATCGCCAACCGCACCGACTTTGACCTCTCCACCCACGCCAAGGCCTCCGGCGCGGACCTGAGCTACTTCAACCAGGCCACCAACGAACGCTACACCCCGTATGTGATCGAGCCCGCGGCCGGCCTGACCCGTTCGTTCATGGCCTTCATGATCGATGCCTACACCGAGGACGAGGCCCCCAACGCCAAGGGCGGGGTGGACATCCGCACCGTGCTCAAGCTCGATCCGCGCCTGGCGCCGGTGAAGGCGGCCGTGCTGCCGCTGAGCCGCAACGAGGACCTGTCCCCGAAGGCTAAGGACCTCGCAGCGCAGCTGCGCAAGAGCTGGAACATCGAGTTCGACGACGCCGGCGCCATCGGCCGCCGCTACCGYCGCCAGGACGAGATCGGCACCCCGTTCTGCATCACCGTGGACTTCGACACGCTCGAGGACCAGGCCGTCACCATCCGCGAACGCGACACCATGAGCCAGGAACGCGTCTCCCTGGACAAGGTGGAGGGTTACCTGGCCGCACGGCTGATCGGCGCCTGATCATGGCGATCGCATACCGGGAATGGCGGGAAGGCGACGACCTCGCGCTGCTGGAAATCTGGGGCGGCCCTGAGACCGTCCAGGCCGGACAGTTCCGCGGGACGCTGGCGCCCTCGGGCAATTCCCCATGGCGCCGCTGCATCGTGGCCGAGGACGTCGTGGACGGTGTCGCCATTCCGGTGGCGGCCGCCGTGGTCCACGAGGCCTCGCTGCACCCGGACCGGCTCTGGGCGTATGTCGAGGTCGCCCGGGACCACCGCCGCGCCGGCCTGGGGTCCACGCTGTTGACCATGCTGCGGCACGAGGCCGCCCAGGCGCCGTCGGGTGTGTCCAGACTGCGCTGCAAAGTGGAGCCGGGCACCCCCGGTGCGGCGTTTGCCGAGGCCGCGGGCCTGGCCCCGATCCAGCGTTCCCGCCTCGTCGTCGTTGACCCGGCTCCGCTCAAGCTGCCGGTGTTCGGCGACGGTTCGGAGTCCGCGGCCACCGACCAGGTCGAGGACCTGGCCACGGGTTCGGTGGAGCTCAGCGACGTCGTGGGACGCTACTACACGGCCGTGCACGGCTGGGACAGCCCGGGGGAGCTGAGCGTCGCCGCGGTGCAGCGCCTGTTCCTCGATGACCTCAGCGGCGCCCACGGAGCGATCGTGCTGCGGGCGCCCAAGGCCAGCGCCTTCGGGCACGGCATCGCGGCCAGCCGCAAGGGCCGGCTGGAGGGGTTCGCCATCAGCTACGCCCAGGGAATTCCGGGGGCCGACGGCGGCGCCGATGCCGGTGCCGGCGGTGCGGCCTCGACCACTGAGCCTACTGAGGTGTTCCTCGGGCACGAGCCCAAGCTTGGCGCGGACGAGGCCAAGGCCGCCGTCCGGGACCTTTTGGCCCTGATCGCTTACCAGCACCCGGTGATGCTCGAACTGGACGACGCCATGACCGCCCTGCGCACTGTCGTCGAACCGCTGCTCGAGAGCGGCAAGGCCCATGTCCAGGGCTCGGAAACGCTCGTCGTCTCCGACCCGGCCTAGGTCTTAACCAGACTGACCCGCAGCTGTAGCCGTATGAAGCTTGATAACGGCCCCGGCTGCGGGTCAGTCTGCGTTAAACACAGTTATTGTGCGGCGCAGTTATTTGGGCATCACCGGCGGCACGAAGTCGAAGGTCATGCCCAGCAGCCAGACGAGCAGCAGGACCACCGGCAGGTGGAAGACGAACTGCAGGAAGGTGAAGCCCACCAGGTCCCGGGCGCGCAGCCTCAGCACCGCGAGCAGCGGCAGCATGAAGAACGGGTTGACCAGGTTCGGCAGCGCCTCGGCGATGTTGTAGATCTGCACGGTCCAGCCGAGGTTCATCTGCACGTCGGTGGCCGACTGCATCACGTAGGGCGCCTCTACCAGCCATTTTCCGCCCCCGGAGGGGACCAGGATGCCCAGTACAGCCGTGTAGAGGGCAATGACGACGGCGAAGCCGCCGCCGCTGCCGATGTCCGAGAAGAACGCCGCGAGGTGGGTGGAGAGGCTCATGCCGCCGGTTCCCGTGGCCTTGGTCAGGATGGCCGCCATCGCCGCGTACAGCGGGAACTGCACGAGGATGCCCGCGGTGGCCGGGACGGCCTTCGTCACGGCCTGCAGGAAGTTCCGCGGCGTCCCGTGCAAGACCAGGCCCAGGATGAGGAACACGAGCAGGTAGCCGTTGAGGCTGCTGACCACGCTGGGGAACGGCTTGGTGAGGAACTGCGAGACGAGCCAGCCGAGCGTGAGGAYGCCCGCCAGGATCGGCAGGACCCGGCTGTATTCGAGCCATTCGCCCGGCCGGGAACGCGGCGCGGACTCGGCCGGCTCGTCGTCCAGGTCCACGCCCAGGTCCTCTGCGGTGCGGATCGAGCCGCCCTGGGGCGCGGAGAAGTGAGCAATCACGGTGGTCAGGGCCATCAGGATGGCCAGCGTCAGCAGTGACTGCCAGGTAAAGATCGTGGTGCCGAAGKCCAGGATGCCCGTGATCTTCAGCAGCGCCGGCGGCAGCGACGCGGCCGTGGCCTGCAGCTGCGCGGCAGAGGAGGACAGCCCCAGGGCCCAGACGGCGCCGAGGCCCATGAACGCCGCCGCACCCAGGGCACGGTAATCCACCGCCAGGTCCTTGCGGCGGGCAATCGCGCGGGCCAGCAGCCCGCCGAAGATCAGGCTGAGCCCCCAGTTGAGGAAGGACACGGACATGGCGAGCACGGCCACGAAGCTCACCGCGGTCCGCGCCGTTGACGGCACGAGCGCCAGCCTGTTGATGAGTCTCGCCACGGGCGGGGAGGTGGCCACGACGTAGCCGGTGAGGACCACCATGGCCATCTGCAGGGTAAAGGCCGTCAGGTCCCAGAAGCCGTTGCCGAACGAGTCGGCGATTGCCTGGGGCGTGGCGCCGATGGCGAGTGCGGCCACCGCGATGATGACGACGCCGGCGAGGGCGAAGATGTAGGCGTCCGGGAACCACCGCTCCGTCCACGCCGCCATTCGTTGGGCTATCCGTGCGAGACCGCGTTCTTCGGTTCCGCTCTTGGTCACGACTGTGCTTGCCACAGGTGTCCCTCTCCATTGAGTGCTTTTTGTACCCCACGGAGTTTAGTCAAGACGATGGCGGAAGTAGGGCTTATCGGCGCTTGGCACCTGCGCGCCGGGGGCCGTCGGCCTCGTCGAGCCGGCGTCTTTCCTCCTCGGTCGGGGCGCCGCCGCCAAGACCGGCCGGCATCCACCAGGCCCCGGGGGCCGGTCGCAGGGGGAAATCGGCAATGCCGGCGTCGATCCCGTCCTGCAGGGTCTTGGCCAGGCGCGCCGTCGCGGCCCGGGCGTCGTCGGCCGGGTCCGGGAGCGAGCCCGGAAGGATCGGCTCGCCGACGTGGATGCGGACCGGGGCGCGCCAGGCGTGCCGCGGCGAGAAAGCATGGTGGCGGGTCATCAGCCGGTGGGCGCCCCAGATGGAGACCGGGATGATCGGCACGCCGGCCTCGGCGGCCATCCGCACCGCACCGGTCTTGCATTCGCGCACCGTGAAGCTGCGGCTCACGCCGGCCTCTGGCAGGACGGCGACGTATTCGCCCTCCCTCAGGCGGGCGACGGCGGCGTCGTAGGCGTGTGCTCCCGATCCGTACCCGACCACCACATGCCCGGCGGCGCTGACCGCGGGGCCAGCAAACCAGTGGTCGGCGGCGCCCTGCGTGATGAGGAAACGCAGCTGGGCCCGGTTGTGCCACCACAGCAGCATCTCGGCAAAGGCAAAGTCGAGGTAGCCGAAGTGCGTGATCGCGACCACGGCGCCCTCGCCGGGCACCACCGGGCGGGACGGGAGGCGGGTTGAGGCGCCACGGGTTGAGGCATTGGGCGGCCCGGGCTGGGGCAGGTGCTCCCGCCCCGTGACGAGGACGCGAATCCGGAACAGCCAGCGCAGCGCCAGCCCGGTGCGGACAATGAAACGGTAGAACCGGTCGCTGGGCTCCGGCCGCCACTTCACGGGCCGCCAGCCCAGCCGGTGCCGGGCACCTGCCGGGCCGCGCACGTCAGTGTCCGCCCACGCGCCGCCGGGGCGGCCAGGGCAGGAAGCCGGAGGTGGAGTCGATGTATTCCTTGTACCCGGGACGCGCGGACATTGCCTTTTCCGTCAGCGGCTTCCCGGTCTTGCCGGCGAGCGTCCAGATCATCAGGGCGGGGGAGAGCACGGTCAGGACACCCGGCCAGGAATCGGCCGCCACCAGGAACAGCCCTGCCCAGACGGCGGCGTCGCCGAAATAGTTGGGGTGGCGGGTGTAGCGCCACAGGCCGGTGTTGAGGACGGTGCCGCGCCTGGCGGGATCGGCCTTGAACTGCGTCAGCTGCCAGTCGCCGACCGTCTCGAACACGAAGCCAAGGATCCAGAGCAGGACGCCGGCGAACGCCAGCCAGCCCAGGCTTCCCGTGGCGAACATGCCGACCTGGATGGTGAGCGAGACGAAGAACATCACCAGCCCCTGGGGCAGGTAGACCCGCCGCAGGGCATAGACATTGCGTGATCCGGACGCTCCGGCGAGCATGTCCACGTAGCGCGGGTCCTCGTGGCCGCCGCGTGCGCGTGCCCCGATGTGGACGGCGAGGCGGATGCCCCACACCGCGACCAGGGCAAGCAGGAGCAGCCGCCTGCCGGCGTCGCCGTATCCGGCGGAAAGCACCCACGAGATGCCGGCCACCACCACGAAGCCCAGACCCCAGACGGTGTCGATGACGGAGTGCCGGTTCTGCCGCACGGCAACCGCGAAAGTCACTGCGAGCAGCGCCACGAGTCCCGCGATGACCCAGGGCAGGCTGGCAAGGAAGGCATCGAGCGGGAACGGCGGCATCACAACACCACCGGCATACGCGTTCCGGCCGCCGGCGGGGCGCCGCCGAGGGCGCTGCGCAATGCGTCCCTGGCGCCGGAAACATCGGCCCCCGTTGCCTCGCTGAAGGCGTCCAGGACGAAGCCGTTCGCCAGCACGTTCCACAGTGGCAGCCGGCGGATCATGAAATGGCCGGCCTCCTTGAGCGAGACGTAGTCAACGGACGCGGCGACGCCCTCGGCGCGCCGGGCATAGTCCAGTGAGTTCGCCGGGCTGGTCCAGCGGTCGTCGGTCCCGTGGACGATCAGGACGCGGCGGCCCGCGACAGGCTGGACCGAGGTCTTGTGGTTCAGCCACGGGGCGAGCGCGACGACGGCCTCGACCTGCGCGTMGTCGGCCACGCACAGCGCCGTGAGACCGCCCATGGAGTGGCCCAGCAGGTACACCGGCACGCCGGGATGTTCCTGGCTGATCCGGGCGAGCGCCCAACGGGCATCGTGAACGGGGGACATGTCCTCCCCGTTCCAGCCGCGGTAGCGGTTGCGCAGGGTCCACACGGCCAGCCCGTGCGGGCCGCCCTGCCTGTGCAGCGCCCGGGCGAAGGGCACCATCCGGGCCGGACTCAGGTGCCGGCCGCGGACTGCGTCAAAACTGTCGGCCCGCCCGCCGTGCAGGATCAACACGACTCCGCGGGCCTCCCCGGCGGCTTCGGCGATGGTCAGCACGGCTTTGGCGACGGGCCCGGAACGGCCCGCCTCCGGCTCGCGGTCGTCGAGTTTGCGCATTGCCACGTATGTCTCCTTCCGGTCCTTCGTCCGTCAATTACCAACCATAGGTTGCGGCCCCCTCCCGTCAAGGCCGGTGGTCCCTAGTGTGGATTCGGAGCCGGCGCCCCCGGTGATGGGTGCGGCCGGCACGCGTGCATTTGCTGGCGCCCTTGACGGGGAAATGCGGGAAGAGTAGGCATGAGCAGGTAAACCTCCGGGCGCCACGCCGGCTGGGAGCGCAGARAACCGTCCGGTCGAATCTCACGACGAAATCGACGGTATACATAATGAACGGAACACAGTTCGATAGCCTGCGCGGGCAAGTCCGCGGGCAGATCATCACGCCCGGCGACGCCGGCTACGATGCGGCACGGGCAGTCTTCAACGGCATGATCGATAAGAGGCCGGCAGCGGTGGCCCAGGTATCCCAGGTGGCCGATGTCATCTCCTGCGTCAACTTCGCCCGGGACAACTCCCTGGACCTGGCGGTCCGCGGTGGAGGACACAGTGCCCCGGGCTTTGGCACGTGGGATGACGCCCTGGTCATCGATTTCTCCAACATGACCGGCGTCCGGGTTAATCCGGCAGCCGCGACGGCGCGCGCGGAGCCGGGTGCGACGTGGGCCGACTTCAACCACGCGACCCATGCCTTCGGGCTGGCAACTCCCGGCGGCATTGTCGGCTCGACCGGCATCGCCGGGCTGACCCTCGGCGGCGGCATTGGATACCTGAGCCGCAAGTATGGACTCAGCTGCGACAACCTGCTCTCTGCCGACGTCGTCACGGCCGAGGGAAAATTCCTTACGGCCAGCGAAAGCGAGAACGAGGACCTGTTCTGGGCGTTGCGCGGCGGCGGCGGGAACTTCGGCGTCGTGACGTCGTTCGAGTACCGGATGCACCCCGTGGACATGGTCCACGCCGGCATCATCATTTACCCCATCGAGCATGCCGAGACGGTGGCGCGGTTTTACCGGGACTACATGGCCACCGCCCCTGAAGAGTTTGGCGCGTTCCTGGGCTTCCACCAGGGTCCTCCTGTTCCGTTCCTGCCCGAGGAATGGCATGGCAAACCGGTGTGCGTCATCGTCGGCATGTGGACCGGTGATCCGGCGGAAGGTCCGGCACGCTGGCAGCCGTTCCTGGACGCCGCGCCGGCTGCGGGATCCATGGTGGGACCAATGCCGTACCCCGCCTTGAACTCGGCATTCGACCCGCTGCAGCCCCCTGGCATGCAGGCCTACTGGAAAGCGGATTTTCTGGCAGAACTGAACGACGGCGCCATCGCGGCGCACATCGAACACGGCAGCAAGGTCCCCAGCGTGCAGACCGCGGTACACCTCTACCCCATCGATGGTGCGGTCCAGCGGGTGGGCGCGACGGACACAGCGTTCGCCAACCGAAACGTGAAGTTTTCGCCCGTGATCGCGGCGCAGTGGATGGACCCCGCGGAAAACGAGGCAAACATCGCGTGGGTGCGGGACTACGCGGCCGCCCTGCGGCCCTATTCGGCCCCCGGCGGCTACATCAACTTCATGGACGGC
This sequence comes from Arthrobacter sp. P1_A5, assembly GCF_056406825.1. Taxonomy (NCBI): domain Bacteria; kingdom Bacillati; phylum Actinomycetota; class Actinomycetes; order Micrococcales; family Micrococcaceae; genus Arthrobacter; species Arthrobacter sp. P1_A5. The sequence goes on from NZ_JBFTZL010000086.1 coordinate 13,171, forward strand.
GATGATCTGCCCAGGGTTGCGGAGAACTACGGGGAGAACTACAAGCGGCTGAGGGAGGTCAAAGCCAAATACGATCCGCAGAACCTCTTCCACGTCAACCAGAACATCGCGCCGGCGTAAGCGCGGCGTCATCGGTCCTGAGCGGAACCGCCCACGCCGTAAAGTTTTCGGCATGAGGTTGAACTGCTGATGGGCGCCGGACACTCGCACTCCCACAACGAACATCCGGAGCCGACGCCTCAAATGCTGGCTGCGCGGAAGAAGGCCAACTGGATCCTGGCTGCCATCCTGATCCCGCTGACCCTGCTGACCCTGGCGGCCATGGCTTTCATGTGGCCGTCGGGAAGCAAGGAAGGCATCACGCTGGCCAGCCCGTACGCGGCGGCCCCGGGGGTGACGTTTGACACCGGCAAGATCCAGCGGGTCGTCGTCGGCAGCTGTTCGGATGTCCAGGCCGGCGGTGACGCCGCCCAGCAGGGCACCTCCGGTTCCGGGGCCGCGCCGCAGCCGCCGAACGAGGGCTCTCAATGCACGTTCGCCTACACCGAGCCGGACAAGGGCGGCAACCCGGTGAAAGTGGTCATCAACCCTGACGTCGCGAAGTCCCACGGCGTGAAGCCCGGGGACGGCATCCGCTACCTGAACCTCTCCAAGGTGCAGGGCGCCGCGGGCCAGGGCGCGCCGGCCTATGTCTTCGTCGACTTTGTCCGGACCCTGCCCATCGTCTTCCTGGCCGTGCTCTACGCCGTCGTGGTGATCGCCGTGGCGCGCTGGCGCGGACTGCGGGCCCTGATCGGGCTTGTCGGCGCATACGTGGTGCTTGTCTCGTTTATGCTGCCCGGGCTGGTCGAGGGCAAGCCGCCGCTGCTCCTGGCTCTCGTGGGATCCACGGTGATCATGATCGGGGTGCTCTACTTCGCCCACGGCTTCTCCGCCCGCACGTCGACGGCGCTGCTCGGGACGATGTTCGGCCTCGCCATTACGGCGCTGCTGGCGGCCTGGGCCACCGACGCCGCCAACCTCGCCGGTGTGGGCAGCCACGACGCTGCCACCCTGACCAACATCTCAGACAACATCTCAATCTCCGGCATCATCCTGTGCGGACTGATCATTTCCGGGCTGGGCGTGCTCAACGACGTCACCATCACACAGTCCTCGGCCGTCTGGGAACTGTGGGAACTGGCCCCCGAAACCAGCGCCCGGCAGCTCTTCACGTCCGCCATGCGGATCGGCCGGGACCATATCGCCTCCACCGTCTACACCATCGCGTTTGCCTATGCCGGCGCGGCCCTGCCGGTGCTGATCCTGGTCATGCTCTACGAGCGGCCGCTCGGGGACGCCCTGACCAGTGCCGAACTTTCCGAGGAAGTCATCCGCACCCTCGTCGGCTCCGTGGGACTCGTCCTGGCCGTGCCGGTCACCACCCTCATCGCCGTGCTGGTGGTCAAGGCCACCGGCATCAGGGGCGGTGCGGCCAGGGGCGGTGCGGTCAGGGGCGGCGCGGAGA
>NZ_JBFTZL010000087.1:0-14518 GCF_056406825.1 Arthrobacter sp. P1_A5
GGCCTGGGCGGCGGGGGCTGCCGGAGCGGCGGGCGCGGCGGCTGGTGCCGCAGCGGCCGGAGCCGGAGCTTCAGCCTTGGGTACTGCAGCCGCCGGCGCTGTGGGCGCAGCGGGGCCAGGCGCAGGCGCCGGACGGGTCGCTGCCGGGCTGGCAGATGCCTGGGGGGCGGACGCCGGAGCTTCTGACTTCGAAGCTGCGGGGGCGTCGGGGTAAGCGTTGCGCAGTTTCCGCACAACGGGAGCCTCGATTGTTGACGAGGCGGAGCGAACGAATTCGCCCAGTTCCTGCAGTTTGGTTACTGCATCTTTGGAAGTAATACCGAGCTCTTTAGCAAGCTCATGTACGCGGACCTTGGCCACATTTCTCCTGTCTCGGTCCGCACCGAGCCAGGCACGAACCGTCTACTTCTTACTGCGGGCCTCCGCCGCGAATGCAGCTGAAAGGCCCATTGCAGAGCGCAACAAAGTTGTCATCGTTGCGCACTCATCGCTGGGAACTCATCGGGTTTCCATCAGTTTTCTGACCCGCTTTCAGGTTGGACGGTTGTTGCTGCGGCCACCGGGGTGCCCACGGCTTCCGTGCCGGCAGTGATCCGGCGTTCAACATCGGCTGTTCCGGCTGCGCCGTTGAGGGCGCGGCCGAACGCTCGACGTTTGACCGCCAGTGCCAGGCACTTYTCGCTGGGGTGCAGCCATGCTCCCCGGCCAGCCATCCGGCGTCGTTCATCCACCACGACGGCGGACGAACCACCGGCGCCGGYGACGAGCCGGAGTAACTCCGACCGCGATCCTTTTTGTCGGCATCCGATACAGGTGCGCTGCGGCTGATTCCCGAGGTGTTGCACATGTGCCACGTTCGAGTATCTTCCTGCCAGTACAACTGCTTGGTGAATCACCGCGTCCCGGGAATCCGGGAAAAACCCAGACGCGCCAAAGACACACGGATACCGGCCGTGAGGCGCGGTCATGTCTATTCTAGCCCCTCCGGCGCCCGGGTCCCGAACCCAGGCATGCCGGTCAGCTTGGAAATCACGGCTAACCAGTGAGAGCGCACACAGGCTGTGGGCCGCGATGGCGGCCCGCAGCGCCTGTTGGTGCCCGTGTTCGTGCGCTTGCGTGCCCGCGCTATTTGCCGGTGTTGACGGCGGCGTCGGAGACGATGTCGATTCGCCATCCCGTGAGCTTGGCGGCGAGACGGGCGTTCTGCCCCTCTTTGCCGATGGCGAGGGAGAGCTGGTAGTCGGGAACGACCACCCGGGCCGAACGCGTGGCTTCGTCGGTGATTGTGACCGAATTCACGCGCGACGGCGAGAGGGCGCTGGCGATGAAGGTCGCCGGATCGTCGTTGTAGTCAACGATGTCGATCTTCTCGTCGTTCAGTTCAGTCATGACCGCCCGGACACGCGACCCCATTTCACCGATGCAGGCACCCTTGGCGTTCACGCCGGGCGTGTTTGCCTTGACGGCGATCTTGGTGCGGTGGCCGGCTTCGCGGGCAAGCGCCACGATTTCGACCGAACGGTCCGCGATCTCGGGAACTTCGAGTTCGAAGAGCTTCCGGACGAGCCCGGGGTGGGAGCGGGACAGCGTGATGGACGGGCCCTTGGTGCCGCGGTGGACGTCGATCACGAAAGCGCGCAGCCGGTTGCCGTGGATGTACTTCTCGCCGGGAACCTGCTCGGGCGGCGGCAGCAGTGCCTCCACCGTGCCCAGGTTCACCTGGATCATGTGCGGGTTGTTGCCCTGCTGGATGGTGCCGGCGACAAGCTCACCTTCACGGCCCTTGAACTGGCCCAGCACGTTGTCGTCCTCAGCGTCCCGGAGGCGCTGCAGGATGATCTGCCGTGCGGTGCTCGCCGCGATGCGTCCGAAGCCCGCGGGGGTGTCCTCGAACTCGCCGATCGGGGCGCCGTCGTCGTCGATCTCGGTGGCCCAGATGGTCACGTGGCCGCTCTTGCGGTCGAGCTCGGCCCGGGCCTTTTCGAAGGCGCCGGGGGTCTTGTGATAGGCCACGAGCAGTGCCTGCTCGATTGTTGGAATCAGGAGATCCAGCGGGATTTCACGCTCACGCTCCAGGAGTCTCAGTGCGCTCATGTCAATATCCATCAGGCCTCCTCAGAAGGTCCATTGTTTGCTTTTTCCAAGCCGGCCTCTTCGAGGTGGCTGAACTCTATCTCGACTTTTCCGCTGCGGATCCTGTCGAAAGGAAGCTTGACGGGTTCACCTTGTTTGGGCTTCATGCCCTTCTTGACGGCGATTTCCGGAACGAGGGTGACTCCCCCATCGTCTACGGACTGGACCCTGCCGGTGACGTTGTCGCCTTGGATCACGTTCACGTTGACCATCCGCCCGCGGGCACGGTGCCAGTGCCGCTCCTCTGTCAGTGGACGGCCGACGCCGGGTGAAGAGACTTCGAGCTCATAGGGGCGCGCGTCCATGCTGGGGTCGTTGTCCAGGGTGTCCGAAAGGGTCTTGGAGATCTCGGCGATGACGTCGAGCCCGACGCCCCCGGTCTCCTCCTGCGGCAGGTCCACCACTACGTGGACCACCCGGTTGGCGCCGGCGACATGGATGGATACGTCCTCCAGGTACAGCCGGTTCGCCAGTACTGCGGGTTCCAGGAGTGCGTGAAGGCGCTCGGCCTCGACATTTTGAACGGTTGCGGCTTCAGCCTTTCCCGTCCCGGTCCGGTCTGTTGAAGTCGTGGCTTCTGCGTTGGTCATGATGCCGGCCGCCTCCCGCTAGATGATGTTGTGTGTACTAGCCTAGCGATTTTCCGGGCGGCGTGGTGCACGCAGTTCCGGGCCGGCATGACAACATGGTCTGTTGTGAAAGACGACACCAGGGAAAAGCGATGGCAGGATCACTTTCCCCGGTCGCTCCCCCGCTATGTGCTTTTGGTGTGCCTCGCCCTGGTGGTGGTGAGCCTGGGCGTGGTCCTGACGCCGGCCAGTCCGCCGGAGCCTGCGATCCCACCCTTTTCTGAGCAGGCGCGCGCCGCCGCACTGGCCGAAACCCGGCAACTGCTGGACGCCGGCAGCCAGCTTGGCACCGCGGCCCGGGCCGACTCAAAAGACGGCCCGGCCGAGGGCGCTGATGGCCGTCCGGCCGATGCCGGGAATCCCGCCATCGACCGGACTGTGACCTTGCTGACACTCCAGGCGCAAGCTCTGCTGGCACCGGGAGAAAGTCCTGCGGACCCGGCCGGCGCGGCTTCCGCCTCCGGCCGGGCAACGCCCCCGGCAGCGTCCGCCGCACCTCTTCCGGCGACCGCCGCCGGGCTGGTGGCGGCCTTGGCAGGCAGCGGCCGCCAGCGCCTCGCGGACGCGGCCAAGGCCGACGGCGGCATGGCACGGCTCTTGGCCGCCGTCGGCACCGCTCAGCTGCTGCAGGCGTCCGCCCTCGCCGCCGGCACCGGAACGGCGGCGCCGGCAGCCGACGTAACCCCGCCGCAGGTGTCCGGCACCTGCCCGTCGCAGTCAGCAACGGCCCCAACCACAGAGCGTCAGGCCGCAACAGAACCGTCCACAGCAGCGCAGCCCGAAGGAGAGCCAACCGCGGCCGCGTCCAGCCTCGGCGGCGCCCTGGCGTCGGCTGCGCGGACCGAGGCGCAGACCATCTACGGTTACCAGGTGGCGCTGACCCGGCTCGGCGGCGACGCGGCGAAATCCGCGGCCGAGGAATTGGCCCATCATGACGCGCTCCTTGGCGCCGTGGAATCCCTGAGCCGGCTGCACTGTTCCGCGGTGCCAGCACGCGAGGCGGGCTACGCGCTGGCGCCGTCCTTCCTGGCCTCCCCCGCCGCCGGCCTCGGCGACCTGGAAGCCGCCGCCCTGCCGGTCTATGGCGACCTCGTGGCGCTGAGTGAGGGCGCGACCCGGCAGTGGGCCATCGCTGCACTGTTCGGGTCTGCGAAGCGGGCGGTGCAGTGGGGTGCGGATGCCGGCGCCCTGCCGGGCCTGGACAGGGCGTCGATGCCGACGCGGCCGGCGGGCGAAACGCCGTCGCAGCCCGCGGGCTGAACGCCGGAGCAAGCCTCGGCTTATTTTGGTAAGCCTTGGAATACTGGCATGCCCCGGCCCCGGGTGATTTGCTGTAGGCATGGAAACGACCGGCGCCGCAACCCAGCACGAGAACGAGCCGCACCACAATGACATCGCACACCGCCTCAATTGGCTCCGCGCGGGCGTCCTGGGGGCCAATGACGGCATCGTCTCCGTCGCAGCGATCGTCGTCGGCGTCGCCGGCGCGACCACCGATACCGGAGCAATCCTGCTCGCGGGCGCCGCGGGCGTGGTGGGCGGCGCTATCTCGATGGCGCTCGGGGAATATGTCTCCGTCAGCAGCCAGAAGGACAGCCAGCACGCCTTGATCGAAAAGGAGCGCCGGGAGCTGGAGGAACAGCCGGAGGAAGAGCTCGAGGAGCTCGCGGCGATCTACCAGGGCAAGGGCCTCAGCCCCGCGACCGCACGGACGGTGGCCAAGGAACTGACGGCGCACGATGCGCTCGGCGCGCACCTCTCAGCCGAACTCCATATTGACGAAACCGACATCGTGAGCCCGTGGCACGCGGCGTTCGCTTCTGCCATCGCGTTCCTCGCCGGTGCAATCCTGCCCATGATGGCCATCCTGCTGCCGCCGGAAAGCATCAGGATTCCGCTGACCTTCGTGGCCGTGCTCGTGGCGTTGGCCGCCACCGGCGCCGTGGGCGCGTGGATTGGCGGTGGCTCAAAGCTCAAAGCAGCGATCCGCGTGGTGATTGGCGGCGCCGTTGCCCTGGTGGCAACGTTCGCGATCGGCAACGCGCTCGGCGCGAGCGGCATCGTCTAAAGGCCCCCGGTCCCAGAGGAACCATCCGAGGTCCGCCTGGGGCAGGCCAACGCGGCGGCGACCCCTCCGGCCCTACGATAGGTCCCGTGAACGCGATCCCAGATGTCCCCATCCCGCCTGATCTTTCCCGCCGGTACGCCCGTACCCCTGCGGGACGCACCTGGCTGGMGACACTTCCTGACCTGATCGGGCGATTCCTCGACCAGTGGGACCTGGAGCCGGATCTGGAACCGGGGGCCCTTCCCTGGAACGGGCACGGCGGCGTCGTCATTCCTGTGCGGCGCCGGGACAGGCAGGGGTCCCAAGGCAAGGGCGAGGCAGCCGTGCTGAAGCTGGCTTTTCCGCACGAGGAGGCCACTCGCGAACACCACGCCCTCGCCCTGTGGGGAGGCCACGGCGCCGTCAGGCTGCTGGCCGCCGACGCCGGTTCCTGCGCCCTGCTCCTGGAGCGCCTGGACGCCTGCCGCTCCCTCCTGGATGTCCCGTTGGACACAGCGGTGACGGTGTGGGGCGGCGTGGTCCGCCAGCTCAGCGTGGTCCCGGACAGCCGGCCGGAGTGGCGGGAAATCGACCACGTGGCGGCACGGGCCGAGCAGTGGAGCGATGAATTCCCGGAGTCGTGGGAACACCTCGGGCGGCCGTTCCCACGCTGGCTGCTCGAGGCGGCGCTGGAGGTCTGCCAGACCCGTGGCGCCGTCGGCCGGCGGTCCGGCAAGGACGTCCTGGTCCATGCGGACCTGCACTATTTGAACGTCCTGGCCCGGCCCGGCGTCCCGGAGCCGGCAACCCGGAACCCACCGGCGGGGCCGGAACAGTACGCTGCGATCGATCCCCAGCCAATGGTCGGCGAGGCGGAGTTCGCCGTGGCCCCGGTGCTGTGGAACAGGATCCGGGAGTTGCCCCAGCAGGATCCCGGGCGGGCGCTGCTCGCGCGGTGCGCGGATTTCAGTGCGGCCGCCGGTCTGGACGCCGAGGCCGCCCGGCAGTGGAGTCTGGCGCGCGAAGTGGAGAACGCCCTCTGGTATGCCTCGCAGCGCCATCACGAAGGCGATCTGGCCCGATCGCTGTGGGTGGCGAGCACGCTGGCCGGCCGGACGCTTCCCGGCCTGCCCGCCCCGCAGTCACTCCCGACGCCCGGGGAAGCTGGCGGGATAGCTGGCGGCTAGCCCCGCACGGCCGCCAGCGCGTCGCGGACGGCGTCGACGGCGACTCTGACATCGGCGTCGTCCGTGCTCCAGTTGCTCACCGAAATCCGCAGGATATCGCGGTCCTGCCAGCGTGACCCGGACATCCAGACCCGGCCATCAGCCATGACCCTCTCCGCCACGGACCGGGTCACGGCGTCGTCGCCAAACGCCAGGGACACCTGGGTGTAGTCGACGTCGTTGAGCACCTCCACGCCGTCCAACGCCCCGAGCTGTTCGGCCAGCTGCGCGGCCCGGTGCACGAGCGTGCGGACCTGGCTGGCGACACCGTCACGGCCCAGGGATTTGAGCGCTGCCCACACCGGCACGCCGCGGGCCCGGCGGGAGAGCTCGGGCACTCTTTGGGACGGGTCTCCGGCCCCGTCGGCGGCCTGGATCAGGTAGCTGGCGTGCAGCCCCATCGCCGACCGCAGCGCCTGGGCGTCGCGCACGATCACGATCCCGCAGTCGTAGGGGACATTGAGGGTCTTGTGCGCATCTGTGCCCCACGAATCGGCCAGGCCGAGTCCCGCGGTCAGGGCGGACAGTTCGGGCACGGCGGCCGCCCAGAGCCCGAACGCCCCGTCCACGTGGACCCAGGCGCCGTGCGCCTTCGCGACGGCGATGGCCTCGGCGAAGGGGTCGAAGGCACCCGAATGCAGGTTGCCGGCCTGCAGGCACACGAGGGCCGGGCCGGGGCGGCCGCCCTCCCCGGTGCTGAGCGCAAGGTCCAGGGCGCAGTCCAGCTCGGCCGGGATGATGCGCCCCTGATGGTCGGAGGGCACCACGGTGGGGTGCCCGAGGCCCAGATAGCGCAGGCCGAGGTCGATCGTTTCGTGGCGCTCCTGGCCCGCGAAGCAGCGGATCCGGGGCGCACCGGCGAGGCCGTCGCCGTCAAGGTCCCAGCCGGCATCGGCCATGAGCCGCCAGCGGGCGGCGGCGAGCCCGGTGAAGTTGGCCATGGTGGCACCGGTGGCAAAGCCGACGTCGGACTCCTCGGGAAGACCCAGCAGCTCGAGGATCCATTTGCCGGCGGCTTCCTCGATGGCGGCGGTGGCGGGCGTGGCGAAACGCAGCCCCGTATTTTGGTCCCAGGCGCTGAGCAGCCAGTCCGCGGCCAGGGCGGCCGGCAGTGTGCCGCCGATGACCCAACCGAAGAACCGCCCGGACGGCATGGCCATCAGCCCGGGTTCGGCCTTGGCCGCGAGATAGTCCACCAMATCCGCGGCCGGCATCCCGTGTGGGGGCAACGGGCCGCCGAAGTCGGCCGCGAGCTCGGCCGCCGTCGCCTTCGGTCCGATCCGGCGTGTCTCCTGGCTCTCAAGCCACCGGCGTGCGTGCCCGGCCGCGGCGTCGAGGGCATCCCGGTAGCGTTCCTCACTTGCCGACATAGCTGCATGCTACGCCCGGCGCCAACGGACCGGGAGTCCCATGCGGGTGCCGCGGACCTAGTTGGCGCGTGCACCAGTGCGGCCCTGGGCTTTTTAAGGGGATGGTGGAACGAGTGATGAAAGAGAATGCAGCTCGGGGGCCACCCGCGATGGAGGCCGCAATTTCCTCAATGTACCTTGACGGGTACGTAACCGGACGGGTACCTTCAAGGCGTGGAAGCCGTTATGCACGCCTTGTCAGACGAGAATCGCCGCAAAATTCTCGAGCACCTGCGCCGACAGCCGGCGTCGGTCTCCGAACTCGCGGCCGCACTGCCGATCGCTCGCCCGGGGGTCTCACGCCACCTCCGCGTGTTGCGCGAGGCCGGGCTCGTTGAAGTGCACTCACAGGCACAGCTGCGCATCTACAGCCTTCGGCCGGAGCCACTCGCAGAGTTGGATACTTGGCTCGGCCCGTACCGCACATTGTGGGAACGCCGCTTAAACGCTTTGCATACCGAGATCTCGCGGGGTCACCGCGAGGAGAGGAGCACGACACAATGGCACAGCCAAACAGCGTGATAGGAAGCATTCGCTCGCTCGGTGACGGGAAGGGCGCTGTACGGATGGACTCGCTTTTCGGGACGCCGGCCACAGATCTGTGGACGGCGCTGACCGACCCGACGCGCCTCGCCCGGTGGGTCGCCCGGGTCGATGGCGACCTACATCCCGGTGGGGCGTTCACGGCAGTCTTTACGAGCGGATGGGAAGGCGCCGGACGGGTCGAGTTGTGCGAGGCACCGCGCCGGCTGACCGTGACGATGTCGCCCGGCAGCGAGGAGGAAACGGTCATTGAGGCGGTACTGACTCCCGAGGGACCTGGCACGCGGCTGATTGTTGAGGAACGCGGTCTCCCGCTCGGCGAAATCGCGGCCTATGGAGCGGGCTGGCAGGTGCACATCGAGGATCTGATCAGCTACGAGGCGGGCCTGGAATCCAGCGAGTGGCGCAGCCGATGGATCGAGCTGAACCCGGTGTACGAAGCGCGCTACCGCCTCGATGCCTAATAGGGTCGCGGTTTACCAGAGGCCGCTTCGGTTGTCCGTGAAGGGCCATGTTTGGGCCGCGCCATTCTAGGACAGGTTGTCCTGCCAGACGTCGGAACCGAGCTTGATGATCAGCGCGCCCACCACCACCAGGAACACGATCCGGATGAACTTGCTCCCCTGCCGGACCGCAGTCCGGGCACCGAGGTAGCCGCCGGCCATGTTCGCCATGCCCAGCAGCAGCCCGAGCCCCCACAGCACGGCGCCGTGCGGAACAAAGAACAGCAGGGCGCCGGCGTTAGTGGCCACGTTCACGATCTTGGCCTTGGCGCTGGCCTCCAGGAAGGCGTAGCCCATGGCCGAGACGAGGGCGATGATCAGGAACGATCCGGTGCCGGGACCGATCAGGCCGTCGTAGAAGCCGATCACGCCGCCGATCAGGCAGGCCACCACGTAGTGCCGGTGCCCCTCGTGGCGCAGCTTGGTCAGCTCACCGATGCCGGGCTGGAAGGCGGTGAAGAGCGCGACGGCGATCAGCGCCAGCACGATGATCGGCTTGAACACGCTGGCCGGCAGGTTGGCAGCAAGCGCCGCCCCGCCGTAGCTGCCTGCCAGCGCGATCGCTGCCATGGGCAGGGCGGTGCGCAGGTCGGGCCGGACGCGGCGGTAGTACGTGGCCGCGCTGGTGCTGGTGCCGAAGATGGAGCCCATCTTGTTGGTCGCCAGCGCCTGGACCGGGCTGATGCCCGGCACCAGGAGCATCGCCGGGAGCTGGATGAGCCCGCCGCCACCGACGACGGCGTCGACCCATCCGGCCGCCAGGCCGGCCACGACGATCAGGATGACAGTTCCGAGCTGGATCGATTCGAGTCCGGAGACCATTGCCTAGTGCGGCCCGGGACGGCGCGGCATCAGCTGTTGCGCACGGCGTTGACCACGTAGTCAACAGCCTTGTCAACGGCTACATTCTCGGCATTGCCGCTGCGGCGGTCCTTGATCTCCACGACGCCGTCCACGAGTCCGCGCCCGACGGCGAGGATGGTGGGGACGCCGACGAGTTCGGCATCGCCGAACTTCACGCCGGGGGAAACTTTGGGGCGGTCGTCATAGATGACGTCCAGGCCGGCAGCCTCGAGCTCCAGGGACAGTTTTTCGGCGGCGGCGAAGATTTCCTCACCGCGGCCCACGGCCACAACGTGGACGTCGGCGGGGGCGACGGCGCGCGGCCAGACCAGGCCCCGGTCATCGTGGTTGGACTCTGCCAGGGCCGCCACGGCGCGGGTGACGCCGACGCCGTAGGAGCCCATGGTCACCACCACCTGCTTGCCGTTCTGGTCCAGGACTTTCAGGTCCAGGGCGGCGGCGTACTTCCGGCCGAGTTGGAAGATGTGGCMCATTTCGATGCCGCGGGCGGTTTCGAGGGGACCGGAACCGTCGGGCGCCTCGTCGCCGGCGCGCACCTCGGTGCACTCGATGACTCCGTCCCAGCCGAAGTCGCGTCCGGCGACGAGGCCAAAGACGTGCTTGCCGGCCTCGTTGGCGCCGGTGACCCAGGCAGAGCCGCTGACGACGCGGGGATCCACAAGGTAGAGCAGCTTTGCGGCGCCCTCGCTGCCCAGCAGCGGCGCATCCAGGGACATGCCGGGGCCGAGGTAGCCCTTGACGATCAGGGGCTGCTTCTTGAGATCGTCTTCGTTGGCGGCCTCGAGCGTGATCTCGCCGGCAATCGGCAGGAAGGACCCGATGTTCGCCTCGACGCGCTTGAGGTCAACGCCGCGGTCTCCGGGGAGGCCGATGACGACGATCTGGCGTTCGCCGGTGGGCAGCGTCACGGCGAGGACGACGTTCTTGAGCGTGTCGGCGGCGGTCCAGGGACTGCCGTCGGCCTCTGTGCGCGGAACCAGGACGTTGGCGGCGTCGACGAGGGTTTCGATGGTGGGGGTGTCCGGGGTGTCGCGGACTTCGGCGGCCGGGGCGTTGCTGAAGTCGATGTCCGCGGGGACCACGGTGGTGACGGCCTCGACGTTGGCCGCGTAGCCGCCGGCCGAGCGCACGAAGGTGTCCTCACCGATCTCGGTGGGGTGCAGGAATTCCTCGCTCTTGGACCCGCCCATGGCACCGGCAGTGGCAGCAACCGGAATCACTTCGAGGCCGAGGCGCTCGAAGATCTTCAGGTACGCGCCGCGGTGGGCGGCGTAGCTGTCGTCCAGGCCGGCGTCGTCGACGTCGAAGGAGTAGGAGTCCTTCATGATGAATTCGCGGCCGCGCAGCAGGCCTGCGCGGGGACGCGCCTCATCGCGGTACTTGTTCTGGATCTGGTAGATGCTCAGCGGCAGGTCCTTGTACGAGGAGTACAGGTCTTTGACCAGCAGGGTGAACATCTCCTCGTGCGTGGGGGCCAGAAGGTAGTCGTTACCCTTGCGGTCCTTGAGCCGGAAGATGCCCTCGCCGTATTCGGTCCAGCGGTTCGTGGCCTCGTAGGGTTCCTTGGGCAGCAGCGCCGGGAAGTGGACTTCCTGGGCTCCGATGGCGGTCATTTCCTCGCGGATGACCTGCTCCACCTTGCGCAGCACACTCAGCCCCAGCGGGAGCCAGGTGTAAATGCCGGGCGCGGCCCGCCGGATGTAGCCGGCGCGGACCAGGAGCCGGTGGCTGGCCACCTCGGCGTCGGCGGGATCTTCGCGCAGGGTGCGCAGGAACAGCTTGGAGAGTCGAAGGACCACAGGTGGGGTATCCGTTTCTGGGGAAGTGCGGGCAAAGCCTAAGAAAAGCATCTAGGTACTAATCTACCGTCCAGAGCGCACCGCTTTGCCGCGCCGGCCCCGCTGCGCCCCCGCTACTGCCCCGCTTCTCGCCCGCTTCTGCGGGGCCGGGCGCATGGAAGAGCCACGCCATAACTGGTGGAAGCCCCTGGCCGTTTCCGGCTGGTCATCCCGTCATGGCGTGGCTCCGTGGCCCCAGCACCCCCCAGATCTCAGGCTGCGAGCTACTTGGTGTCGTCTCCAGGCGTTGTCTTCCCCGGAAAATGCGTTGGGGAGTGTGTGCGCCTATGCGACACGGCTAGGTAGAACCTATGTGACATGCGGCCGGGAAGCAATAGTCTGCAACCGGATATTTTCGGCATGTCGTTGCGGGTCCATGCGGGGCGGTAATCGGGCTACTTCCCGACGAGCACGGCGGCCTGATCCAGTAATTTTCCGGCCCGGAAGATGGCGTCGGCCTCGCTGCCGCCACCTGCCGCGCTGACGGTGATGAGAACGCCGTCCTGGATCACCTGTCCGGTAATCGCCGATTGCTTCCGGCCGCCCGGCAGTGTGCTGTCTGTCCGGTACGCGACGGTGCCCGCGGTTGAGCCGAATCCGGCCAGCTTGGTCAGTTTGAGGTCCACTTTGGTGCCATTGGTCGTGAATGAAAGGGCTGAGCACTTATTGAAGTCCTCGCCCTGGGCGAGTCCCTTCTCGAGCAGCTTGGCGTCAGCCCGGAACGCCAGGGAGACACCCGTGGAAGCGCCCGTCCCGGCATCTTGGGCCACCCCCGCCGCGACCGCCGTGCCCTCGGTCGAGGCTGCCTGGCCGCCAAGGGCCAGAGCCGCGCACTCCGCGGGTTCTACCGAGATCGACGCCAGCAAGGACTTTGCCTGTTCGACCGACTTCTTGAGATCGGCAAGCGGCATCACGGTGAGCGGCTTGCCGTGCGCATCCTTCAACTGTGCCACGAGGGCCGTCAGTTCATCGCTCGTGTAAGCCTTGACTTGCGTCTGGGTGGGAGTAGGCGTCGCGGCCGCGCTGGGAACCGTCGTTGCGGCCTGGGCTTGCGCACTCTGGGCTGTATCCGGCGAGCCAGTGGGGGTGCCACATGCGGCCAATCCCACGGCGCCCCAGGCGAGGAGCGCCGAGGCCCCGAAAATGCGCAGCACTGATGTCTTCATGTTTCCCCCAAAAAACTAGACCGGCCAGCCGGCATTTGCCCGCTAGAAGAGCACTGTAGCGAACGTGCCCACCTGGCGAAAGCCCACCCGATCGTAGGTGGCGCGCGCCTTGGCGTTGAACCCGTTGACGTACAGGCTGGTCACCGGCGCGAGGGTCTGGGCGAGGACGACGACGGCGGCCATGTAGCCCGCGCTCAGTCCCAGTCCGCGGAAGTCGGGATTCATCCAGACACCCTGGACCTGGGTCACTTCCGGCGTGACAGCGCCGAGTTCGGCCTTGAAGACCACATCGCCGGCGGCGTTCACGTGCACGAGGGAATGCCCCTGGCGGATGAGGCTCTTGACGCGCCGGCTGTAATACTCCCTGCCGCCGAGGTAGGGCGAATAGCCCACTTCTTCCTCAAACATTGCGGCGCATGCGGGCAGGATCTTGTCGAAGTCAGCCAGCTGGCCAAAGCCGAGTGCGGGCTCGGGCCGGACGGCGGGCGGCCCCGCGATCGTCAGCAGGGGCTGGTGGTCCCGGACTTCGTGGGCGGTCTGGCCGAGCTGCTCCAGCGCCGCGTAGAGAGCCAGCACAGTTTCGGCGGGGCCAAAGATCGAGGCGTAGCGGCGCCCGGAGCGGTGCGCGGCCATCGCAATGAGGCCGGCGAGCTCGGGCGCCAGTTCGATCGGCACCAGGTTGGCGCCGGCCCAGCAGGCACCGAGGAGGGTGTCGCCGTCGAACACGCCAAGAATGCTGGCGCCCCCTGCCGTGGGAGACGCCGTACCGGCGGTCTCCAGGTGCGAGAGGATGAAGACATTGGCGACGGCGTCCCGGTGCGCCAGCGCCAGCAGTTGTCCGGTGTCCGCGCCGCCAAGGACCCGGACGACGACGCCGGGAGCGGCGTCGTCCTTACGAGACGCTAACCACGGGGCTACCCTTGACAGCATCTTCGCCATCGGCGTCCCCCATCTCTTCTGCGATACGCATGGCTTCTTCGATCAGTGTCTCAACAATCTGATCCTCCGGGACAGTCTTGATGACCTCGCCCCTGACAAAGATCTGGCCCTTGCCGTTGCCGGAGGCAACGCCGAGATCGGCCTCGCGGGCTTCGCCGGGACCATTGACCACGCAGYCCATGACTGCCACGCGCAGCGGGACTTCCATGCCTTCCAGGCCAGCGGTGACCTGCTCGGCGAGCGTGTAGACGTCCACCTGGGCGCGGCCGCAGGACGGGCAGGAGACGATTTCCAGCTTGCGGGGGCGCAGGTTGAGCGACTGCAGGATCTGGWTGCCSACCTTGAYTTCCTCGACCGGCGGGGCAGAGAGGGAGACGCGGATGGTGTCGCCGATCCCGCGGGAGAGCAGGGCGCCAAACGCCGTGGCGGACTTGATGGTGCCCTGGAAGGCCGGTCCGGCCTCGGTGACGCCGAGGTGCAGGGGCCAGTCGCCCTTTTCGGCCAGCATCTCGTAGGCGGCAACCATGATGACCGGGTCGTTGTGCTTGACGGAGATCTTGAAGTCCTGGAAACCGTGCTCCTCGAAGAGCGAGGCCTCCCAGACGGCGGATTCCACGAGGGCTTCCGGGGTGGCCTTGCCGTATTTCTTCATGATGCCCGGTTCCAGGGATCCGGCGTTGACGCCGATCCGGATGGAGGTGCCGTGGTCCTTGGCGGCGCGGGCGATCTCCTTGACCTGGTCATCGAACTTGCGGATATTGCCCGGGTTCACGCGCACGGCGGCACAGCCGGCCTCGATCGCGGCGAAGACGTACTTCGGCTGGAAGTGGATGTCCGCGATCACCGGGATCTGGGACTTCTTGGCGATGATCGGCAGCGCCTCGGCATCATCGGCGGACGGGCAGGCGACGCGCACGATGTCGCAGCCGGAGGCCGTGAGTTCCGCGATCTGCTGCAAGGTGGCGTTGATGTCGGTCGTCGGCGTCGTGGTCATGGACTGGACGCTGATGGGCGAATCGGAGCCGACGCCGACTGATCCCACCTTGATCTGGCGCGTCTTGCGGCGGGGGGCGAGAACGGGGGGCGGTGCTGACGGCATTCCCAGGCTGACCGAGGTCACATGGACTCCCTTTTAGAATTCGAAGTTGCGAAGGTGCGGGCGGGACGGGCTAGGCGTGCTCGGCCAGAAGACCGGTCAGCGGCGCCCACACGGTGGTGCGG
>NZ_JBFTZL010000088.1:0-14459 GCF_056406825.1 Arthrobacter sp. P1_A5
GTGCGGCTTAGGCCGGATCCGCGGGGGTCGCCACCTCGGGCTGGGGATCCGAGAGGGTCTTCGGGACCGTGTCCTCGAACTGCGGGAGGCGGTTCAGGTACTCCACCACCGAATCCGTGGACTCCACGTCACCGAACTTGTTGYCGATGTCGTAGAGGTTCCACTGCACGACGCCCGGGACGCGGTCGCCGATGGTCTCCCGGGGGATGATCGGGCGGAAGCCCTTGGCGATCGCGTCCTCGACGGTGTGGCGCACGCACCCGGCCGCGGTCGCACCGGTCACGATCAGGGTGTCGATGCGGTTGGAGGTCAGGAAGAGCTCGAGGTTCGTCCCCGGGAACGCCGAGGCGCGATTCTTCTCGATCACGACCTCGCCTTCCGCGGGAGCAATGCGGTCGTCGATCTGCGCCCAGTAGGAATCCGCCGGAAGGGTCTCCGTGGGGATCTTCGAGTACCACAGGCCCATGTCGTTCGTCCCGGAGGTGGCGTCGCGGTTGCGGTACACGTTCGTGGTGTAGAAGACCGGGACGCCCTTGGCGCGCGCGGCCTCGTTGATCCGCTGGACGTTCGGGATGATCGTCTCCATGCCCGGGCAGCTGAACGGGTGACCCGGACGGGTCCAAGCGTTCGCGAGGTCGATGTGGATGACGGCGGGGCGGTTGCCGTAGCCGATCCGACGCTTGAAGCCTCGCTCGTTGTAGATGCCCGTGCCTGCTTCGAACGCCTCCTCCAGCACTGCTGCAAGACGGGCTTCGATGTCGTTGGACGTCGCTGTCTCTGTTGTCATGGTTCTCTCCACTCTCTCGGCTTTTGTGTTTCTAAGCTAGCAACGAGGTTGCTGTACTGGATACTGTAGCGCACGAACCGGCGCACCACCAGAGGTGCCCGGAGTCTGCATCTCCAGCGGACCAACTTCTCGATAGGGCGAGCATCGGCGAGTGCGTCACTCCGGCAGCCCGGCGAGGGTCCGGTTCGCGGCCCGCCCACCCCAGCAACACGGGCTGAGGCGTCCGCAGTTTTCCCGGCGGAAACATTCGTGCCACGCGATGACACTATCCGCCGGTTTCTCTATTGAGGCTCGCATTGCTCCACGAGCAACATCGTCGGCCCGCCAGGTCAGGCATGCCGGGTGGATAGAGCGCAGAGTAGGCCTACGTGCGTTGCTCCTGTTGTGACTATGTTGCTAGCAAGGCAGCCGATCCCTTCGGGACAAGGCAAAAGCAGGGAAGCCTGCCGAAGCTCGGATGTAGTTTGAGCGGAACACTTTGAAGGCCCGCCAAGGCGGGCCTTCTGTTCGTTAATCTCACGTCCGCAGTGTGGAACTGACAACCTCAGTGAGGCGGGTACAGATTGCGGCATATGATGGCCCCAAAGAGTGGCGGGATAGTCACGTAGCGCGAAAGGATGAAGGTGGCAGGCAGGCCGAGGCATGACAACGGGCAGGTCCAAGGAGCTGCGGCGTCACTGTTGAACGGTCTTGCTGTCCTGGAAGCCTTTTCCGTTCAAAGTCCGGTTCTTGGCGTGACTGAGGTTGCTCAGCGTGTTGGCCTCCACAAGAGCACGGTCTCACGCATTCTTAGCGGTCTAACAGAAGCTGGATATGTCCAGCGGGATGAGGAGACGGGACGGTATCGGCTCGGGCTGGGCCTCCTCGCGTTGTCCGCCCCTTTGCTGGCGGATCTGGATGTCCGCCGTGCTGCGGTTCCGTATTTGGAGAAGTTAACCGAAAGCACCCAAGAGACCAGCGCTATCTCGGTCTGGAATGGTCACGAGGCCATCGTCGTGGAGCAGGTCGCCAGCCCGAATCTGGTCAAACACACTGCCACCATCGGAACCCGGTACAACAAATTCGAGAGCTCTTCAGTGCGGATTTTCCTGGCGGACCTGGCGCCGGCTCTCGCGACGGAACTGATCGAATCCGGGCAGATACTACGCACGGCAGGAGATGGTTTGCCTTTGGACCACACCGCCCACCTGCAGGAAGTYGCCCGTCAGGCATACGCCGTTAACGACGGCTCGACTACGGAGGAGGAGTTTGGGGTCTCCGCTCCGGTTCGGGATTACCGGGGCAAGGTGGTTGGGTGCATCACTGCATCCGCCCCCCGTTCCCGTGTGCACAAGCACGCCACCAAGGATGCTCTGGTTCAAGCCGTACAACAGGCTGCCTCGGAAGTATCCACCCGCTTGGGCTGGGCGGCCCCGCTTCCGGGGTGATTCACCCACGCGGCAAGGCGAAGGCCGGCAACATCGTGTCTTCGACCGCATTCAGATTGAGACGCTTGACCGCGCTGTCGCACTTGGAAAAAGTCTTCCGAGAGGGAGCAGATGCCAACTTCGAGGGGGTGGACCTGCTCGAGGTTCCGTCGGTCCCTGCTCTGGCAAACCACCGAGGATCACGGCTCGCAGGCCCATCGGCTCCTGCTCGGATCAGCCAACAGCGCCGTCAGCGACCTGGATCTGTTTCCCCGGCAGGTGGCCCAACCGTGTAGACACCCGCGCCGCGGCCTCTAGCACGGCTTCGCGCAGGATCGACTGACTCTGCATGTACTGCACTCGGGATCGGGGCGCGCTGGCTGTGATGCAGCCGACGACTTCGCCCYGGTAGTCCCGCACAGGAGCGGACACGCCGTATTCCTCGTAAGTGGTCTCGCCGTCGTTGACGGCGAATCCGTCGTCACGCACGCCGACGAGCTGTTCGTGGGCCGGGTCTTCGAGACCGAGGTAGCCCTCCCGCAGGACCGTACGGTCGGCAAGCAGACGGTCGGTCTCCTCGGGCAGCAGTTCGGCGAGGAACACGCGGACTGAGGAACTGGCGAACTTGTTGTAGCGCGTSCCGATCGCCGCGCTGTGCTTGACCTGGTGGGTGGAAGCCGTTTGTTCCACGACAATCGCGTTGCTGCCGTTCCAGACGGCGATCGCGGCCGTCTCGCCGGTGGCCTGTGTGAGTTCTTCGAGGTGGGGCAGGGCGGCACGGCGGACGCTAAGCTCGGCCAGCAGTGGTCCGGCCAGGCCGATCATCCCGAGCCCGAGGCGGTATCGCCCTGTTTCCTCGTCGCGCTGCACGTAACCGGCTTCGTCCAGGCCGCTAAGCATCCGGGAGACCGTGCTCTTGTGCAGCCCAACGAGCTCGGAGATCTCCGTGACGCCCAGGAGGGAACGCTTGGCGACGGAGAAGGCTTCGAGCACGGTAAGACCGTTGAGCAGCGATGCTGCCGCCCCTTGCGGTTTGTCAGTGGTTGTTTGTGGGTCAAGCATGGGTTCTCCCTCTCCAGGCGCTACGCGCAGTCACCGTAGCCATCGTACGGCGTGCCCATCCAACCTCTCGTCGGAGGACAAGTCTCCAGCGGCTCCACGTCGCCGAACTTGGAGTCCATATCGAACAGGTTCCACGCCGCGACTCCTGGCACGCGGTCGCCCACGGCCTCCTTGACGATGATCGGGCGGAAGCCCTTGGCGATCGTCCAGGGTCTCAACCGGGATCTTTTGGGACCACACGCCCATGTCGGACGGCAGGTTCACATCGAGGAGGAGAACTGGCGGCCCGGGCGGGTCGAGGCGTTGGCCATGTCGATGTGGATGACGGCCGGYCGGGTGCCGTAGCCGATAGTTCTGCAACATGCAACCCTTTTTTCTCAGCAGTCCAAAAACCGACCGCGCCCCCTCCCCACCCTGCTTGGCAGAGCCTTGCCGAATCCTTCCGCAAGCTGCTCTCCAACTCGTAGGGAGGCGCACGTCCCCTGACGCAAAAGGGGAAGTCCCAAGAAATGAACGTCAAAAACATTGCGTGTTGTTCGCAAAGGAACTAAATTGCTTTCTAAGCAACGATGTGAGCTACGGCACATCGGATTGCGGGACCGGACCCCCGGCCCAGCGGACTAGCTCCAATCCCGGGTGAATTCGGGCCCGGCCGAAAGGCCCCCCGTCTTTCCCTTCAACCCAGTCCTGAACCAAACTTTCGAAAGGACCCCCTTATGAAGCGCATCGGAGTAGACGTCGGCGGTACATTCACCGACTTGTATTTCTCGGACGACGACCAGCGCATCGCCGTTGTGGAAAAGGTTCCCTCCACCCCGCACGACCCGTCTGAGGCCGTGATCAACGGCATCATAAAGCTCTGCGAAAAGGCCGGGGTCTCGCTTTCGGAGATCGACCAGCTGGTGCACGGCACCACGGTCGCCACGAATACCGCGCTGACGCACACCGGTGCGGAGGTCGGGATGATCACCACCGAGGGTTTCCGGGACATCCTGCACATCGCCCGGCACAAGAAGCCGCATAACTTCTCCCTCCAGCAGGATCTGCCCTGGCAGACAAAGCCTCTGATCAAGCGCCGTCACCGGCTCACGGTCAAGGAGCGCATCACCGCACCGAACGGCGACGTTTTGGTTCCCCTGGACGAGGGCGAGGTCCGTGAGCGCGTACGCGAGCTGAAGGCGGCCGGCGTCGAGGCCATCGCCGTCTGCCTGCTGCACTCCTATCTGAATCCCGCCCATGAGCAGCGGATCGGGGAGATTGTCGCGGAGGAGTTCCCCGAAGCCTACCTGTCCCTTTCCAGTGACATCGTGCCCCTGTACCGGGAGTATGAGCGGTTTTCCACCACGGCGCTGAATGCCTATGTCGGGCCCCGGGTCTCCCGTTACCTCTACCGCCTGCAGGAGCAGGCAGAAGGATTGGGTTACAAGCGGGAGATCCTGCTGATGCAGTCCTCCGGCGGTATGGTCCCGATCAAGGAGGCCGCGAAGCGGCCCGTCACACTGATGATGTCCGGACCGGTCGGCGGCCTGATCGGCGGCATGTGGGCCGGCCGTCAGTCCGGCTTCGAGAACGTGGTCACTCTGGACATTGGGGGGACCTCAGCGGACATCGGTGTGGCCTACCAGGGTGAACTGCGCATGCGCCACCTGCTGGACACCAAGATCGGCGACCACCAGGCCATGGTCCCAATGGTGGACATCGACACCATCGGCGCAGGCGGCGGCTCCATCGCCTACGTCGACGCCGGCGGGGTCTTCCGCGTCGGTCCGCAGTCTGCCGGCGCCGTCCCGGGCCCGGTCTGCTACGGCCGCGGCGGGACGGAGCCGACATCAACTGACGCCCAGATGCTGCTGGGGCGTATGCGCCCTGACCGCGTCCTGGCAGGCTCAGGCATGGATCTGGATCTCGATGGCGCCCGAAAGGCCATGGAAGGTCTGGCGGAAAAACTCAACATGTCCGTGGACCAGGCCGCCCTTGGCGCGCTGCAGATCCAGAAGTTCGGCATGACCCAGGCGATCGAGCAGAACTCCGTCCGCCGCGGCTACGATCCACGTGACTTCACCCTCGTCGCGGCAGGCGGCGCCGGCGCACTGTTCGCCTGCGAGATCGCCGCGGAGCTGGAGGTCCCGAAGGTGCTGATCCCGGCCCACCCGGGCATCATGGCTGCGACCGGCCTGCTGGCTACCGACGAGAAGTATGAGTTCGTCGCCACCAAGCGGTTCACGTTCGCCAGCGCAGACCCCGCCGCCATCCAGGGCTCCTATGAGCAACTGGAGCGCGAGGCCAACGCCCAACTCGATGCCGAGGATGTGCCAGCCGGACGCCGCAAGCTCGAATGGCTCGCCGACGCGCGCTACGAGGGCCAGGGGTACGAGATCCGCTTCACTGCGCCCGCCGGACCGGTTAACCAGGCCTGGCTGGAAATGGCCGAGGCAGCCTTCCACGACGCCCACTTCGAGGAGTACGGGCACCGCTTCAAGAACGGCACCGTGGAAGTCATCAACATCCGCGTGGAGGCCAGCGCCCTGATGGATGACCTGCCCACGCCGGAAGCGATCAAGTCCGGTTCCCTCGATGACGCCCTGGTGGAAACCCGCCCGGTGACCTTCGAACAGGATGGCAAGCCGGTCACCCTGGACACCGGCTTCTACGACCGCGACAGGATGGGCGTGGGAATCACCTTCACCGGCCCCGCCATCATCGAGCAGTACGACTCCACCACAGTTATTCCTCCGGGATTCTCCGGAGCGGTGGATGCAGCCGGCAACCTCGTCATCGACTGCCCGGCCGCCACCCAGAGCGCCGAGAAACTGGCCACCCCGATCCTGATGCGCGTGATCGGCGGCGCCCTGAACTCCGCAGCCAAGGAAATGGCATCGGTGCTCTTCCGCATGGCCTACTCCTCGATCATCCGTGAGTCCGAGGACCTCGGTGCAGGGCTCTTCGACAAGGACGGCAACGTGCTGGCCGAGTCCGACTCCACGCCAATGTTCATGGGCTCGATGCCCAAGATCGTCAAGGGTGTGATCTCGGTCCTCGGCGACGACATCCACGACGGTGACATCATCCTGCACAACGATCCGTACCTCGGCGCCACGCACTCCCCCGACGTCGCGATCATCGAACCGATCTTCCACGACGGGGAACTCGTCGGCTTCGCCGGCGCCTCGGGCCAGCTGATCGACAACGGCGGTGCGTACTCCGGACTGATGGTGGACATCCAGGACATCCAGTCCGAAGGCACCATCTTCCGGGCGGTGAAGATTTCCGAGAAGGGCGTCCGCCAGGAATCGCTGATCCGGCACATCCTCAACAACACCCGGACACCCACCTCCAACGAGGGCGACTTCCAGGCGATGATCGCCGCCTGCGAGCTGGCCAAGTCCCGCTACATCGCCCTCATCGAGCGGTACGGCTTCGGCGCGGTCCGCGAAGCCGGCCAGAGCTGGATCGACTACTCGGAGCGGATGCTGCGCCAGGAGATCGCCAAGATCCCCGACGGCGTCTACGAGACCGAGGTCGGCTACCTGGACGACGACGGCCGCAACTACGGCAAGAAGCTACCGATCGTCGTGAAGGTGATCATCGAGGGTGACGAGATTACCTACGACCTCACCGGATCCTCCGAACAGGTGCCCACCGCTTATAACTGCGCTTTCGAGGGCACCACCGTCTCGGCATTCACGTTCATCACCCGGATGATATTCCTGGACGAGGTCGCCTTTCCCGTGTTCGTGCCCCAAAACGAGGGCATGCTCAAGCCGCTGAAGGTCATCGCCCCGGAGGGCACCATCTTCAACCCCACGTACCCGGCCGCAACCTTCTCGCGGTTCTCCCAGGTACAGCGGGCCGTCGACCTGGCCCTGCGGGCCCTCGCCCCCGTCATCCCCGAGCGCGTCACCGCCGGCAACTCCGCCCACATCCACTTCATCTCCTACTCAGGATGGGACGAGAAACAGGGCGAGTACTGGGTCTACCTCGAGGTCAACGAGGGCTCCTACGGCGCCCGCGCAACCAGCGACGGGCCGGACTCCGTAGACAACCTCATCGCCAACACCCGCAACAACCCGATCGAGGAGCTCGAGTGGCGGTTCCCGATGCGCACCGACCGCTACGAACTGCGCTCCGAGCCGGCGGCCGCCGGTGAATTCCGCGGCGGCATCGGCATCGTCCGGGAGAACACCTTCCTGACCGACACCGCGATCACCTGCGAGGGTGAACGCCACGAGTCGGACGTCCCATGGGGAGCCTTCGGCGGCCATGACGGCCTCAACGGCTCGCTCGTGAAGAACGTCGGCCGGGCGGGCGAGGAGTCCTGGCCGTCCAAGGTCACCGGACGTCAACTGCTGGCCGGTGACTCCCTGCAGATCACCGTGCCCAGCGGTGGTGGCTTCGGCGACCCGCACAAGCGGGACCCGCTGAAGGTTCTCGAGGACGTGCTGGACGGCTTCACGACCGTCGAGGCAGCCGCCCGTGACTACGGTGTGKTCATCAAGGAGGTCAACGGCCAACTCACGGTCGATCTGAGGTCAACCGCCGAACGCCGCGAGGTTTTGGTCGCCGAGCTCAGTTCCGCAACCTAAGCCAGTAAACGCAGTAAAAGGGGCGGCCTGGAGCCAGTTATTGACGCTGGTCTCCAGGCCGCCCCCTTCGTTCCCTACTGATCACATCCCACCATCCCCGTGAATTAGGAACCGTTATGACCACTGCCCCAACCTTTCAATTTGTCGAGTCTGATGTCACGCCCAAGGACGTCCGGCTGGCCACCTGGATTTGCTTCTTCGCCTGGACCTTCGCCGTCTATGACTTCGTCCTGTTCGGCAACCTCCTGCCGGTGCTGGCCGCAGACCTCGGCTTGAGCGCGGCCCAGTCCACGGGGATCAATACCTGGGTGACCGCCGGCACTGCACTCGTGGCCTTCGGGATCGGCCCGATCGTCGACCGGATCGGCCGCCGCAAGGGCATCCTGATCGCCGTCGTCGGTGCCGCCGTCGCCTCACTGCTGACCGCCACTGTCGGCTGGGTTGTGGGCATCGCGGCCGGCCTGGGACTCGTGTTCTTAGTCCTCGTGCGTTCACTGGCCGGCCTCGGCTACGCCGAACAGGCCATCAACGCGGCCTACCTCAACGAGATGTTTGCCCACAACAGCGATCCCGCCAAGGCCCGCCGCCGCGGTCTCATCTACTCACTCGTCCAGTCCGGCTGGCCGGTCGGCTCCGTCCTGGCTGCCGGGTCCGTCTACCTGCTGTTCCCCATCGGCGGGTGGGCGCTCTGCTTCGCCGTGGCCGCCATCCCCGCCGTCTTCATCGTCATCGCCGGACGCTGGCTCAAGGAGAGCCCCCAATTCGCCCACCGTCACCAGATCGACAAGATGATCAAGGACGGCAGGGTGGAAGAGGCGCAGCAGCTCGGGGAGAAATACGGAATCGACGTCTCGGAGAAGGCCAGTCCGCTCGTCTCGGTCTTCCGTGGGGAGTCGCTGCGGTCCACACTGACGATCGGCGGAGCCTTCCTCCTGAACTGGCTCGGCGTCCTTGCATTCGCGATCCTCGGCACGTCGCTGCTTACCGCACCGGACGGCAAGAACATCGAGTTCGACAACGCGCTGCTGGTACTCATCATCTCCAATGCCACGGCCTTCGCCGGCTACCTGTTCCACGGCTGGCTCGGCGACCGGATCGGGCGCCGCAACGCGATCGGGATCGGCTGGATCCTGTGTGCCGTCTCCTTCTTCACCATGCTCCAGGCACCGAACGGGAACTTCCCGCTCATCATCGGGCTGTACAGCGCCGGGCTGTTCTTCCTCATCGGCCCCTTCTCCGCCTTGCTGTTCTTCACCGGCGAAAGCTTCCCCGTCCACACCCGGGCAACGGGAAGCTCCATCATCAACGCCTCCGGCCAGGTCGGAGCGATCACCGGCGGCCTGCTGATCACCGCCACCCTCGCCGCCGGCGCCGGCTGGATCAACGCCACCCTATGGTGGGGCGTCCTCCCCATCCTGGCTTCCGGCCTGCTCATCTTCGCCGCCCGGAACGTCGACCCCAGCAAGGTCCGCCAGGACTGACAGGGACGAACCCGCACCACAAACACCATCCGCACGGCGGGAACTCTCTGGGACCAGGGAGTTCTCGCCGTGCCGATGACTTAAAAGGCAGGTTCCCTTATCGAGTGGACCGCGACGGCAAGGCCCAGTTGCTGCTGCCCACCTCCCCGCCTGAGGTGAGCAGCAGGTGACATGCCGAGTTGGCCATAAGGCTGTCGGGCCTGCTCGTCCCGCTAAGGTTCTTTGCGCAGCCTGGCCTGTTCCACCGGTTCGGTCATCCAGGGCCGGTGCCCCCGGTGCAGCGCCATGCCGTCGGGTAGCCCTTGGACGTAGGTGGTGGAACCGGGAATGTCGATGGTAATCCGGCCGCCGGCCATGGGGCATTGGTGATGTGCAGGTCGCCGTAGGCCTCCGGCAGTACCGGGTCCAGCCACAGACCACCCCGGGATACATGCGCGTCGTAGCGCATCAGGCTTGTCACCAGCGGAATCGGCGCGGTCGCGGCCCAGGCCTGGGGCGAACACGCCGTCGGGTACGGCACGGGCTGGGTGAACCGTTCCCGGTCGAAGCCGCAGAGGAGCTCGGGCAACCGGCCGTCCGAGTACTGGGCAGCCTCAAGCAGTGCCGTAGCGATCTGCTGCGCTTCTTTCACGAAACCGTAGCGCACCAGACCGGCCGCAGTCATGAACCAGGGCGCTCCGGCGGCGACCACCAGCCGGTCCGGATGGTCGGGGTCTTCGATCCTGAGCGCGCCCAGATCGTCGTAGCTGCGCTGCAGGTCCGTTCGATGGAACCGTGGCCCATCTGCAGCACCGGAATCCTCGCCACCGACTCAATCCGGCGCCGGTGCTGCGGAGACAAATCTCCCGGTGCGGGACGAACAAACGGTGCAGCCGGGCCGGGCAACACGGCCGGCGAACAACGCCCGGTAGAGTTCCTTCGTTTCCGCCGCCAACGGCTCCAGCAGCTGGCCGTTGACGGTGAGGTTCCAGCGGGACAGGATGCGCGTGTCCTGGAAGAAGACCCCGTGCGGGAGTTCGGGTTGGATGTCACCATTCGGCAGCGAGATGCAGAAGGAGGAACCTTCCACCTCGTGTCAGTAGAAATAGGAAACGAGAGGGTCACCGATGAGCCACGGCGTCATCTAGACACCGGTGTGGCCACTGTACACACCCCCTTTGGCCGGATAAACAGCCACCAGCTTCTCCCCCAGGCCCCAAGAAGCAGCGAATCGAGGCAAGAACCTCGAAGAAATTTCGCGCAGGTCATATCGTCACCACACCCCCACCGCATGAATAGGTACTGGACCAACCACGGCTGCCAGGCCAAGCCGGAAAGGAGACCAACATGACCCCACATCCCGGCAGGCGGAGGGCCCACCAGCCAGGACCTTGAACCCGCCACCCACATAACTTCATAGGCCATCGCGGCGGCCAGCAACAGGCCGCGACAAACGTCAGAGGGACCCGAACAGGGTCAATGTTGACACGTTAAAGCAAAACCCCCTCTGACGAGGGGGTTTGCTGTGCCCGAGGTGGGACTCGAACTGCATTCCAACCCCTGCAAACACTGGACTCCCCCGGAAACATCCGCAATCCAACAGATACCATTTGGCAGCACCGGAGAGCGCTTCGGTCGTCCTTTCCAACATTTCCCCCGGAGCCAGAGGTCGGTTCACGCCCTTCTACGGTCTCGCCCCTGGAAAAACGGGTGCGGAGTCCTAACCGGACGGCGCTGACTGCCACATTTTGCGGAGGACGGCGGGACCTCCCGCCGTCCTCCGTTGTGCTCTTGCGGCCGGAATCTCACACCCTCCACTCCTCGTCGACAGCAGCAAATCACGAAAAGGCTCGGCGTCACCGCCCCTCCCCTGGATCAGGCGCTCAGCGAAACACTTCTCAGCTATAGCAACCCGCAAGGCGCCCCAGCATTGTTATGACCATGAACCAGCCGATGCCTCGCCAGCCACAGCAGTTCCGCGACCGTCTCGCATCACCAGTCGAACCTCAGATGTTGACGGCAGCAGTTGCAGCGGCGCTCGGCAATCTTTCGGTAGCCGTGCTACCAGAAACCACGCGTAGATTCTTCGGGGATTGGTCTCCTACGGGGAGGACTGGCGCCCCCCAGCCTTCTGTTGTGTCAGCTGACCGGCTGGAGCCAGGTCAGCACTGAGATGTTTCGGCCGCCGGGGTATGGACGAACTGAAGGGATTGAGCCCGGTGCAATATGGGGCGCAATCCCTTCAGTTCCGGCTCCTTGGGGAGCCCGTCAGGCGGCGGGTTGGGTCACTTCTTTTCAGCCAGGAACATTGCCTTTTCAAGCGGTGTCACGGTGAGTGATTTGAGCTGGGCGGTACCGCCTTCTGCGAAGAGGGCCATCTTGTCGGCTCCGGCGTTGGGGAATACCTGGTCGGTGATGGTCCGCAGACCATCCTGGGCGAACACCTCAACTGAGGAGCGGTCGAGGAAGACCCGAAGGGTGACGTAGCCCTTCTTGTCCAGGGTGACGGGGGCGTCCTCGATGGAAGCGAAGGCCGGGTGGAACGCGGTGTTGCCGGAGTTAGTGCGGTCAACGAAGAGCTTCCCGGTCGTGGCGTCGTAGCCGATGACGGTGGATGCGGCTCCATCGCCCAGCACGGTGATGCCGGATTTCTTGGCCGTGCCCGGCGCGAAGGTGATGTCGACTCGTTGGACCTGACCGGAGGCGGCCGCGGGCAGCGGGGTTGTTCCCTCCTCGATCGGGATGCCCTTCGGGGTTGAGTAGCTTGGCTCTTGGGCCAGCTTGTCGACCTGCTTGACGGCGCTTTGGGTGAGCCGGGGCCCTTCAGGGGTCTGGGTCAATTTCACTTCGCGCGGCAGGGCCATGGCGCTGCGCCACGGGTTGGTGGGGATGTTGTTGGCGTAGTCCCAGTTGTTCATCCAGCCCAGCATGACCCGTTTGTTTTCGGGCATGTTGGCGAAGGACACGGAGGCGTAGTAGTCGCGTCCGTAGTCCAGCCAGTCATAGGTCTCCAGGGCCGACTGTGCCGGTTTCGAGGAGAGCATGAACTCGTCCGTGAGAATGTGGCCCCAACCGAATCGGTTATTGTCGACCACTTTGATATGTGCTTGTTGGCCAACGAATTCTTTGACATTCCATGATGCCCAGTCGAGCTTTTCACTGTCGTTTCCGGTGGCCGTGCGGACCACTTGTCCGTTGACCACGAGGTTTACCGATTCCTCGTCAGACCGGGGAACGGCCGGGCCGTCAGTCAGCATGACGTGGTCAAGGGTCAGGTGTCCCCACCCGCCGGTGGCCTGGTCAACTACACGCAACTGTGCATTCTGTCCCGCGAACTCGGCGACATCCCAGCCTTTCCAGTTCAGGATTCCGGAATTGTCTCCTGCCAGGGAGCGGACCACCTTGCCGTTGACGAGCAACTGGGCGGCCAGGATCTGTCCGGAGTCCGCGGAGCGGTTGCCGCCGCCGACCAGCATGCTCATGAAATTCTTGGTGATGGGGAATTCCGGTGATGTCAGGGTGCCCTGCCGGTCATCGCCCGGTGCGGTGCCGGTCTCGAAGGTGTTGATCCGTTTGGCCCCGAGGTAGAAGTCCCCGCCGCTGGTGGAGGGCTGGAAGTTGGGGGTGAGGTCGCCGGTCCCGGTCCAGCCGGCGTCGGCCAGCGATGTCCCGGCGGGAACCTCGAAGCCGTCAAACTTGAGTTCCCCTTCGGGCGGGGTGTTGTCCAGCTTGTCGGAGACGCGGGGGTGCTTGCCACCGCCCACGAGGAAGTTCAGGTAGTCGTCGGTCACGGTGAAGTTAGGTGACTGCATGGACCCGAGCGGCCAGTCGCCGTCGTTGAAGGAGTTGATCAGGCCACTGCCGTCAAAGCCGGTCACGGGGCTCTGGCCGGRAAGGGCTCCGTTTGCCGGAGTGCTGCCGAATGGGCCGTTCTTCCAGTTTCCTGGCTCGTTGTTGACGGTCCAGCCGTTGTAAGTTCCGTCGTTGAATCCGGCCAGGACCGTCCCGGGAGGGGGCGTGGCCACGGGTTTGGTGGTTTCGGAGGTGAAGGTGGTGCCGTCGAAGTTGCCCACGAAGTACTGGCCGGCGGAGCCGCCGGCCACGCCTCCGGGGTTGATGTTGACGACCATGACCCATTTAACGTTCTTCGGGTCGCCGTCCACGGCGAGGGGAAACAGGTCGGGGCATTCCCACTGCCCGCCGGTGGCATTGGCTGGTCCGAATTCACTCAGGGCGGTCCAGTCCTTGAGATTGGCGGACTTGTAGAGGACGACCTTGTGATCCTGGGCTTCGACCGCGGTCATGAGCCAGTAGCCTCCGCCGCCGGGTTTGTTGTACCAGGAGACCTTAGGGTCACGGAAGTTGGCGGAGTTTCGGTTCAGTACAGGATTGCCGGAGTACTTGGTCCAGGTCTGTCCGTCATCGAGGCTGTAGGCCAGGGACTGCGCCTGCAGGCCGCGGTGGGGCGAGGCGTCCTTGTAGGCGCTGGTGAAGATCGCGATCAGCGGTGGGTTCTCTTTCGTACCGAAACCGGTCGTGTTGTCCTTGTCCACAACGACGCTGCCGGAGAAGATGTCCTGCTCTGCATCGGTGGAGATCGCCAGCGGCTGCTCCTGCCAGTGAACAAGGTCCTTCGATGTGGCGTGGCCCCAGGACATGTTCCCCCAGGTGTTACCGGAGGGGTTGTGCTGGTAGTACATGTGGTAGACGCCCTTGTAGAAGACGAGCCCGTTGGGGTCGTTCATCCAGTTCTTTGCCGGCGTGTAGTGAATGGCCGGCCGGTAGGGTTCGTCCCCGGGGCCCGTCGCGGCCGACGCCGGCAGGGAACCTGCCAGTGCCGCGGCCAGCGTCAGTCCCGCGAGCGTCAGTGCAGAAACGGCATGCGTCCTGCGGGTGGTCGTGTTCTTCATTCGTTCGATTCGCCCTTCGTTGCGCGCGTCGTCGGTAGACAACGTTGTCAGTGCGAAGGACACTAAGTGATGTCCGTCAGACAAGTCAACGGTTTTGGCGGCGCGGGAATGAGGCCGCCCGCCGCGCGGCTGAGCCGGGCGAGGCGATGGGCGGGCAGCAGAAAATTCCCTCCCAGCGGTAGGGCTGGAAGGGTTATTTCCGGCAGGCGGCTCCGTTCAGCCGTCTCCGTGGGTCCTGGACGCAGCAGCTC
>NZ_JBFTZL010000089.1:0-14419 GCF_056406825.1 Arthrobacter sp. P1_A5
GCCTGCCATTGTTGGAGCTCGCGCCGCAGGTGCCCTTTGTGCTGGTCATGCGGCACGTGGAGCGGGTCATCGCTGCCGAGCGCTATGAGGAGTTGCGGAAGGGGTGGGAACTGGCGGACCAATGCACCCGGTTGGCGGCCGACGGACATTCCTTGGCGGAGGTGCTGGCGAGGGTGGCGGACGCCATTAATGCGAGGGTGGCCGTGATCGACCAGAATGCCTTCGAACTCGTCTCGGCGGGCGCGGCTCACGGAGGGACCGCGCGGACCGCGCTGCGCCTGCCCAGCGGTGAATCCGAGCAGTTCAGGCTTGCCATCGAGGGGATCGGGAGCAACATTGTGYTGCAGCCCATCCTGGGCCCCGTGGCCGCCGTCATCGCTATGCAACTTAGCTATACCCTCGGTTCCCATTCGCCCCTGCATTCCCGGGAAGCCGCACGCTTTATGGAAGCCCTATATGAAGACCGCGGCGAGCCGTCCGTGCCGCTGCGCCGCTACGCCCTCGAATCCGGGTTCGATCCTGACACGGACTGGGGTGCGGTGCTCATCGGCACCTCAGAAGAGGTGGCCCCCGCAAAGTTGCGCGCCATCGCATGGCGCGCCCGGGTGGGACTTCAGGCCGGGTTCGGCACGGTGAGGTTCATGGAAGAAGCAGGGCTCACGACTCTCTTGCTGCAGCAGGGGCAYGCGCAGGCCGACCTGCTGGATGCCGCCCGGGCGTTCTTTACGGACGTCCCGGAACTATCCGTTATTGTCTCGGAATCCGCGGGCCTCAGTGAACTGCCGCTCGCGCTTCAGCTTGCCCGCCGTCACCTGGGACAGCCCGGCGTGCACCAGGCGCCAACGGCCGATCTCGCCGGCATTGTGCAGGGATTGCCCAGCCCGGGGCTGGTGGCAATGTGCCAGCGGCTGCTGGCTCCCTTGGCCTCCGACGGCGGCAGTTCGCTGCGGGAGACCTTCGACGCGTACCTGCGCCACAGCGGGAACTCCGCGAAGATCTGCGACGAGCTCTTTATTCATCGGAATACGCTCAGCTACCGGCTGCGGAAAATCGAGGAGCTGCTGAAACTGGATCTGTCCGATGGCGAAGTCCGCGCCACGTGCATGCTCGCTCTCGGGATTGTTGCGTCCGCCCGCTAAGGCGAATGTGCAGCTTGCACGAAAAGCAGTCTCAATCTTGGGAGTAATGCCAATGTGACACTGTGAGACGGATCACTAATCTCAACTCATGGGCTCCTCAACTCATGGGTTTGGAGCCCCACGGTTGGGCTATTGATTGGCGGACGGCGCGGGCCCGTATGGCCTCCCGCTTCCACCCGCTGATTCGACTGACTGGAGGATTCACTTGCAGTGTCACACCGGGGTCCTGAAGGCGCTGCTTTCCCGCACGCACAGTACCGGCTTCAGTCTGATGGATTCGACCTCCCGGCCGTCCAGGACGCCCTTAAGGAGCTGTACCGCAGTCCGCCCGATATCCAGCATGGGCGAGCGGACTGAAGAGAGCGGGATGGGCAGTTCCGCGGCCAGCGAGGTGTCATTGAAGCCAACCACCGCCACGTCGCGGCCGACGCCGAGGCCATGGGAACGCAGGGCTCCCATGGCGCCGATGGCCGCGAAGTCGTTGACGGCGAACAGTGCAGTCGGGTGGGAGTTGCCGTGAGCCAGGATGGTCTCGGCCGCTTCCCGTCCTCCGCCGGTATCGAATCGGGACCACACAACGGCGTCAGGGGGAATCTTCCCGCCCAGCGCACGCCAGCGGTCCACGAAACCGGCCGTCCGGTCGACGGCCGTGCTGGCATAGGGCTCGCCGGCGATCACGGCGACGTCCCGGTGCCCCATGCCCCACAGGTGGTCGGCCACAAGCTCGCCGCCAAGGACGTCGTCGCAGGTAGCCGACGGGAAGCCCGGGACGTGCCGGTTCATGAGCACGAACGGCACTTTCCGGGAGGCGAGCTCCCGCAACAGGCCGCTGTCCAAGTGTGCATCGCCGATGATCAGCCCGTCCACGCGTCGGGCCAGCATGGACTCCGTTTTGCGGCGCTGCTCCTCGGGCTCATCGCGCGAGTTCATGACAAACGTGGAATAGCCGAGCTCCGCCGCGGCTTCGTCGATCCCCTCGTACATAATCGCCAGAACGAGGTCCGAAAGCCGGGGAACTATCACGCCCATGAGATGCGTGCGCCGCGTCCGCAGGCCGGCGGCCTGCGGGTCGGGGGAGTAGCCGCGCTTCCGAGCGAGCTCACGCACGCGTTCGGCGGTAGCTACGGAGGCTGCCCCGCGCGCCACCTCGGAGCCCGAGTGCAGGATCCTGGATACGGTCGAGGGGTGGATGCCGAGCTCGCTCGCGAGATCCTTCAGCGTGATGGTGCGGCCACCGGCCGTGCTCTCTTCCATTCAGTCCCCTGCCTCAGTTCAAAAGGTCGTCATCACCAAGGGTGCCTGATAATGCCCGGATCTTTGGTCCAGGCACTCTTGACGTGTCGCACCTCACATTCTATAGTCAATCAAACGGCGTACCCAATCGATTGGGTAGACGGAATCCCGGGAGCCGGCGGCGAAGTATTTACCCCCCTGAAACTTCCGGGAGCATCTGCAGGAAACATGGCAGGGATAACTTTTAGCCAACAACCCAATCGATTGGGTAAGCACTCGGAAACAGTTGCAGAACAAACGGAGTGGACATGACCGTCGCAGATTCAGTTGGCCCCCACGTGGTCCTGCTGGCCACGGGAGGAACGATTTCTTCGCGCGCGTCCGAGGCCGGCGGAGCCGCGGTGGCATCCGACACGGGGGAGCAGGTGTTTGCCAGCATGGGAGTGCCAGCGGCCCATCCGGTCCGCGTGATCGACGTTTTCCGGAAAGGCTCGTACCTGCTGACAGTCGACGACATGATCGCCATCTGCGCCACGATCCGGGAAGTATTGGCCGATCCGCAGGTTCTGGGCGTCGTGGTCACCCACGGGACGGACACGATGGAGGAAACGGCCTATCTCGTTGACCTCACCCACGATGATCCCCGCCCGGTGGTATTCACCGGAGCGCAGCAGGCTGCCGACGCCGACTCCCCTGACGGTCCTGGCAATCTCTCCCGCGCGGTCGCCGTCGCCGGTTCTCCGCGGGCGCGGGGAACCGGTGTGCTGCTGGCGTTTGCCGGGACTATCTTCCCTGCGGCCGGCGTCCGCAAGCGCCACACGACCAGCCTCGACGCCTTCGCCAACCCGGACTTCGGAATCGTGGGATCGGTGTCCGACTCTGGCGAGGTCGAAATCCAGGCGGTACGGCCCGGATCTTCCCCGTTGCCCCTGCCGGGCGCGGACGCCGGTTCGCCGCGCGTGGACCTCGTTGCTGCCCACCCCGGAGCTGACGCCACCCTCCTGCGGGCCGCTCGGCAGGCCGGGGCCGCAGGGATCGTGCTCCAAGGGACGGGAACGGGCAACGCAAACCGCGTGCTGTGCCAGGAAGTCGCCGACGCCACCGCGGCCGGCGTCGTGGTGGTGACGAGCACCCGCGTGGAAGCCGGTGCCGTAGTGCCTCGATACGGCGACGGCGGCGGCGAGGATCTGCGCGCTGCCGGGGCCATCCCCGCCGGGCTGCTCAGGCCATCCCAGTCGCTGGTCCTGCTGAGCCTTCTGCTCAGGCTCGGCACTCCCGCAGCCGGGATCGCGGAGACCTTCGCCCTGCGGGGCACGCTCCCAGACTAGTTCATCCCGCCCAAAGCCAGGCCTCACCAACAAACCACAGCCCAAAGACAAACCTCAACAAGAAGCCAAACCTCAACAAAAGCGCAGTGAAAGGTTGATCTCATGACTAAGGACATCCAAGTCGCGTTCGGCGTGGACGTGGACGCAGTTGCCGGAATGCTCGGCTCCTACGGGGGCGAGGACTCGCCCTGCGATATCTCCCGCGGCTTGTTCAGCGGCGAGGTCGGCGGCCCGCGCCTCATCCGGCTTTTCGAGAAGTACAGCCTGCCCGCCACCTGGTTCGTGCCGGGCCACTCGATCGAGACCTTCCCGGACCTGACGCGGATGATCGTCGACGCCGGGCACGAAATCGGCGTGCACGGGTACTCGCATGAAAACCCCATCGCCATGACCCGCGAGCAGGAGACGGCCATCCTGGACCGGTCAATCGAACTCATCGAGAAAGTCTCCGGCCGACGGCCCACGGGCTACGTTGCTCCCTGGTGGGAATTTTCCCCGGTCACCAACGAGATCCTGCTCGAACGCGGGATCAAATACGACCACTCCCTGATGCACAAGGACTTCGAGCCCTACTACGTCCGGGTCGGCGACAGCTGGAAGAAGATCGACTACACCAAGGCTGCCGAAACCTGGATGGAGCCGCTGGTCAGGGGCACGGAAACCGACCTCGTCGAGATCCCGGCCAACTGGTACCTGGACGACCTGCCTCCCATGATGTTCATCAAAGCGGCCCCGAACTCCCACGGATTCGTCAGTCCCCGGGACATCGAACAAATGTGGCGCGACCAGTTCGACTGGGTGTACCGGGAAATGGATCAGGCCGTCTTCACCATGACCATCCATCCGGATGTCTCGGGCCGCCCCCAAGTGCTGCTCGTGCTTGAGCGCCTCATCGAACACATCAATTCCCACGAAGGCGTCAGCTGGCTGAAGTTCGACCAGATAGCGGACTCCTTCCTCGCACGCAGCCCCCGAAAGGAAAACCAGTAATGACCATCCAGCAGCCCGCCGTCGATCTGACACAACCCGGACC
Organism: Arthrobacter sp. P1_A5; assembly: GCF_056406825.1. NCBI lineage: Bacteria > Bacillati > Actinomycetota > Actinomycetes > Micrococcales > Micrococcaceae > Arthrobacter > Arthrobacter sp. P1_A5. Next base: position 4,734 of record NZ_JBFTZL010000089.1, read on the forward strand.
GGACGAAAAACGCCGCTTCCCGGTTTTCTCCAAGCACCACACAACCGTCGCCACCGTCTTGGCGCTCTGTGCCTGGACGGTCGCCGTATTCGACTTCGGACTTTTCGGCACCCTCCTGCCGGCCATGCAGCAGGAGTTCGGCTGGACCGCCACCGAAGCGTACGCAATCAACACCTGGATCGCCGTCGGCACCGCGATCGTCTGCTTCGGAATCGGCCCGGTCATTGACCGGCTCGGCCGCCGCAAGGGCATGATGACCACGATCGGCGGGACCGCCATTGTCTCGGGCCTGACGGCCCTGATTCCGACCGGGATCCCGTTCCTCAGCAACGGCCTGCTGGTGCTGGTCCGTTCCTTCGGCGGGCTCGGGTTCTCGGAGCAGGCCGTCAACGCCACCTACATGAACGAGGTCTACCAGGTCACCGAAGTCGCGGATAAGCGCAAGCGCCCCGGCTTCCACTACTCCTTCATCCAGGGTGGCTGGCCRCTGGGCTTCCTGCTTGCCAGCGCCCTCGCCCTCGTCTTCCTCCCGTCCCTCGGCTGGCGTGCCCTATACCTGATGGCGACCGTTCCGGCCGCGATCATCGTGTGGGTCATCGCCAAGAAACTGAAGGAGACGCCGCAGTTCGAACTGCACCACAAACTGACCCAACTCGAGAAGAGCGGCAAGACCGAGGAAGCCCATTCCCTGGCCCACGCCTTCGGCGTCGAGCACTCCTCCGCAGCCCCGCTCAAGCGCATCTGGGAGCCGCACCTGCGCCGGAATACGATCGTCCTGTCGCTGGCCTGGATCTTCAACTTCTTCGGCATCCTTATTTTCAGCATTCTCGGCAGTTCTGTTCTGAAGAACGCCAAGGGTGTGGAACTTTCTGACGCCTTCTGGATGCTGATCGTCATCAACGGGCTGGCGTACTTCGGCTATGTCTTCCATGGGTGGCTCGGTGACAAGATCGGCCGCAAGCGGACCATCATCGGAGGCTGGATTATCTCCGGCATCTCCTTCGCCATCATGCTCAGCCCCCTTGCCACGGACCCCTTCATGATCATCGTCACCTACGGCGCCGGACTGTTCTTCCTGGTCGGACCGTACGCCGCGATCCAGTACTTCATGGCGGAGTGCTACCCCGTCAGCTGCCGTGCCACCGGCACAGCCTTTATCGGCGCAATGAGCCAGCCCGGCACGATTCTCGGTGGTTTCCTGTTCACGCTAGCGGCCGCCAGCGTAGGAACCGGTGCTGCAGCCTTGTGGGTCGGCGCGGCCGGAACCCTTTTCTCCGGCCTGCTGATGATCGCCGCGAAGCCGCCGGTCGAAGCCCTGCTCGAGGACCACCCCCATGACGCCTGAGAACAGGGTGGCCGCGATCACCGGAGCGGCCAGCGGCATAGGACGGGCCCTCGCGGTCCACTACGCCCACCGCGGCGTGCATTCTGTCATCGGAACCTTTCCCGGCGACCCGCACGACCCGGAGGAAACCCTTCGGATGGTGAAGGACGCCGGCGGCCAGGGGGTCATCCACGAAGTGGACGTCCGCAGTACCCCGTCTGTCGATGCCTTCGCCGAACGCGCCGTCGACGAGTACGGCCGCCTGGACTACGCCGTGGCCAACGCCGGAATCCTGCGCAACTCACCGCTGGAGGAGATGACCGATCAGCGCTGGCACGACATGCTCGACGTCGACCTCACCGGCGTGTTGCGGACCTTGCGCGCCGGGTCCGCGAAGATGACCAACGGCGGAGCGATGGTTGCCGTATCCTCCATTGCCGGCGGCGTCTACGGCTGGGAGGAACATGCCCACTACGCAGCCGCCAAGGCCGGCGTGCTCGGCCTGATCCGCAGTGTGGCCGCCGAGTTGGGGCCGCGCGGCATCCGCGCCAACGCCGTTATCCCCGGACTGATCGAAACTCCCCAGTCCCTGGATCCGGTGAATTCCCTCGGGCCCGAGGGCCTGCAGCGCGCCGGTTTGGAAATCCCCTGGGGCCGGGTCGGACGTCCCCAGGAGGTTGCCAGCGTGATCGGCTTCCTGACCTCCGATGACGCTGTCTACGTCACGGGCCAGTCCCTGATTGTTGACGGCGGCCTCACCATCAAGATGCGTGCCTGAAAAGCCTCGGAAGGACAAGAATGAACAACCCTGACGCCTCCCGGAAAACGGAGGGCCGCGCCGTTGTGGTCACCGGCGGAGCCAGCGGCATCGGCAAGGCCATCGCCGAGGCCTTCACCGCCAACGGCGACAGAGTCGCCGTCCTGGACCGGTCGGGCGCGGCGGGAAGCATCGGCGTCGACGTCTCAKACGAGGCGAGCGTGAAGGCGGCCTTTGCCGCCGCACGCTCCCAGCTCGGAAGCATCGACATTCTCGTGAACAGCGCCGGCCTGCTGACGGAATCGCCGTTGGAAGACATGACGCTTGCCATGTGGAACGAGACGATTGCCGTGGACCTGACCGGTGTCTTCCTCTGCTGCCGGGAGGTGGTGGGGGAGATGCGGCAGCAGAAGTGGGGCCGGATTATCAACATCGCCTCCCAGCTGGCTATCAAGGGCGGCACCGGGCTCAGCCACTACAGCGCCGCCAAAGCCGGAGTCGTGGGGCTGACCAAGGCCCTGGCCCTGGAAACGGCCGCCGACAACGTGCTGGTCAACAACATTGCCCCGGGCCCCATCGAGACGCCCTTGGTTGACGGCATCTCGGAGGAATGGAAAGCGGCGAAGCGTGCCGGGCTGCCGCTGCTGCGCTTCGGGCTGGCGGACGAGGTGGCGCCAACGGCGCTGCTTTTGGCCAGCGATCCCGGCGGCAACTTGTACGTGGGGCAGACACTCGGACCCAATTCCGGCGACGTCATGCCCTAGGAGGGAGACCTATATGTGCGGTGCCTGTGGACGAAATGTGGTGAGCGATCCTGTCCTGGGTTCGATCAGAACGCTGCGGCAGCACCTGATTGTCGCCCAAACGATTAATGGTGCCAGCCAATCCTGGCCAGGAGCCCCGAAAGTGGCCGCGACCAGCGGCGGCTGGCTGGTCTCGGGGCCGACGGGAGCCACGGTGGCCGTATCAACCGTGCAGGCGCTGTGGTCGGCTGTCCTGCTGGGCAGGCCGGGGCTGCAGCGGCAGGACCTGCGTGCCGCCGGGGACCTGGGAGCGGGTGAACCGGGAGCCGGTGAACTGGGCACGGGGGCGCTGGGGGCCGGGGAACCGGACCCGGGGGAGTTGGCGCGCCGGGTGATGAACCTCGGCCACGAGATGGCACAGGATTCCGCTACGGAAACGGACACGTGACACGCCACAGGTCAGGCGCTACGGAGATCCCCGTAGCGCCTGACCTTTTCCGCGGCGCCCGGCCCGAATTCGTCGCGAAAACCTAGCCAAACGGMCGGGCCGGGCCCAGGTGCCGGGGTCAGCCTTCAGCCATCAGGATGCAGGCGTAGCCGGGGGCGCGGCCGGGGAGTCGGAGTGCGGGCAGCGAATCTGCTCGCGGCCCTGTCGCGCGTTCTCGACGTCCGCCGCGCTTTCCAGGTCACCGCGGGCCCGCAGCCCGGCCACCACACCGTCAACATCGGCGCCGGGCCGGTTCTGGCTGAGTTTGTGCTTCGCCTCGATCCTCGTGATGAGAAGCTCGACGCCGACGATCGCGCGCAACTGGCCGGCAATGTAGCGCTCCGGGGCATCCTCGACAGTCCAGGGCTGCTCGGAGCCGGCCTCGTTGTGGTTGCTCAGCCGCCTCACATGGCTGGCGAGCCAGGCGGGATCGTCGTGGATGACCAGGGTGCCGTACACGTGGGCCGTGGAGTAGTTCCAAGTGGGAACCACGCGTCCGTGCTCCGCCTTGGACGCATACCACCGCGGTGAGATGTAGGCGTCCGCGCCCTGGATAATGGCGAGCGATTCGCCTAGGGCGGGTTCAGACCATTGGGGGTTGTTGCGGGCCAGATGCGCGTGCAGGGCACCGTGCTCACCGGCCGAGGGGTCGAAGACGAAGGGCAGCAGCGTGGCAAGCATGCCCTTCGCGGTTGCGGTGACCAGGTTGGCCGCGGACGGTCGCGTGAGCAGATGCCGGACTGCATCGGGGCCGGCGGCGAAATGTGCGGGGATGTACACGGAACTTCCATTCGGATTGCGGATCGGGTCTGGGCTGGGCGGCTTCGGGGGCGGGGCGTGTGATCAGATCAGCCGGATTGTTTCACTGTCACGGTGTCCTTCGCGTTGTTCCCCGGGCTGTCCTGGGGGCTGTCCAGCACGCCCGCATTGCTTCCCGCCGCCCTGGCCGCACGTGGCCGGGAGCGGACGGCCAGGCCGGCGCAGAGGATGACCGCCGTGCCGCCGATGATGGTCGCCCAGGTCAAGTCTTCGCCCAGTATGAGCCCGGCCCAGCAGATGCTCAAGACCGGCTGGACGAGTTGGATCTGGCTGACCTGCGCCATGGGTCCGATGGCCAGGCCGCGGTACCAGGCGAAGAAGCCGAAAAACATGCTCACGACGCCCAGGTATGCGAAGGCCGCCCACTGCACGGGAGTAGCGGAGGGAGGCTCGCTGGCCATAGAAAAGGCCGCGATGCCGGCCATGAGCGGCGAGGACAGAACGAGGGCCCAGGAGACGGTCTGCCACGAGCCGAGTTCGCGGGCCAGCAGGCCGCCTTCGGCGTAGCCGATTGCCGCCGAGAGGACGGCGCCGAACAGCAGCAGGTCGGCCAATTGCAGTTGCCCGATGCCGCCGGACTGCGCAGAGGCGAAACCAATCGCCGCCACTGCGCCCGCGCCGGTGATCATCCAGAAAGACCTGGGCGGCCGTTCGTGGCCGCGGATCACCGCCATCGTTGCGGTCGCCGCGGGGAGTAGCGCAATAACAACCGCGCCGTGGCTGGCGGGAACCGAGGTGAGGGCGAAGGAGGTCAGCAGCGGGAATCCGACCACCACGCCGCCGGCGACCACCGCAATACGCGCCCACTGGGCGCCCCGGGGCAGGCGCTGCCGGGTCAAAGTGAGGGCGAACGCGGCGAGAACGGTCGCAACAACAGCCCGGCCCGATCCGATGAACAACGGAGACAACCCCGCAACCGCCACCCGGGTGAACGGCAGTGTGAAGGAAAATGCGGCGACGCCGACGAACCCCCACCACAGTCCGGCTGCCGGCCGGGACGATAACGGTTGTTTGATCTCCTGAGTAGCGCTACTATTGCCTTTCATGTCTTACGATAGCACCACGCGGATGGCGGCGCGGCTCCGGGAATGGATTGCGGCCGCCGCGCCGGGCGCCCGGCTGCCTTCCACGCGTTCCCTGGTCGCCGAGTACCAGGCCAGCCCCGTGACCGTGCAAAAGGTCCTGCGGACCCTCTCCGCGCAGGGCCTGATCGACAGCCGCCCCGGCGTCGGGACGTTCGTGCGGGCCGTTCGAACAGCGCGGCCGGCGGACTACGGCTGGCAGACGACGGCGCTGGGATCGCCCCGGGCGCCGCTCCGCCCCGTCTCCACTGCGATGCGCAGCGCCTCAAACGACGTCATCGCTTTCCATTCAGGCTATCCGGACCGGGAACTGCTGCCCGAGCGGCTGGTCAGGGCAGCTCTGACCCGGGCTGCCCGGGGTGAGGCTGCCCTGTCACGTCCGCCTGCCGCGGGCCTGCCCGACCTGCAATCCTGGTTCGCGCACGAGCTCCGGGGGGCTACCGGGGCCGGCGTCGCCCCGCCAACGCCGCGCGACGTGATCGTACTCCCGGGGAGCCAGGGCGGGCTCAGTTCCGTGTTCCGGGCGCTGGTCGGCAGCGGGCAGCCGCTGCTGGTGGAATCCCCGACATACTGGGGGGCGCTCCAGGCCGCGGCGCAGTCCGGTGTCCGGGTTGTTCCGGTACCCAGCGGTCCCGAAGGCCCGGACCCCGAGGACCTGGCCCGCGCCTTTGACGAGACCGGCGCGCGGCTGTTCTACGCGCAGCCGAACTATGCGAATCCCACCGGGGCGCAATGGCCCGCCCGCCTGCGCGAGCAGGTGCTCGACTTGGTGCGCGAACACGGTGCTTTCCTGGTGGAGGATGACTGGGCCCATGACTTCGGCATCACCACGGATTCCGTGCCCGTTGCCAGCCTCGACGATTCCGGCCATGTCGTTTAYCTCCGTTCGCTGACCAAGAGCGTGTCCCCGGCCATACGCATTGCCGCGGTGATCGCGCGCGGCCCGGCACGTGATCGCATCCTGGCCGACCGGGGCGCCGAGTCCATGTATGTCAGCGGCGTTCTCCAGGCGGCTGCCCTCGACGTCGTAACGCAGCCGGGATGGCAGACGCACCTGCGCGGACTGCGGCTGCAGCTCCAGTCCCGCCGTGATCTCATGCTCAGCAGCCTGCGGGAACTGGCCCCGCTGGCCCACGTGGAGCACGTGCCCACGGGCGGGCTCAACCTCTGGGCCCGCCTTCCCGACGGGACCGACGTCGACCAGTTCGTCGGGGACTGCGAGGCCGCGGGGGTCATCATCGCGGCCGGTACCGAGTGGTTCCCGGCCGAACCGGCCGGACCGTTCATCCGGCTGAACTTCGCCGGACCCAATCCGGGCGCTTTCCGGGAAGGCGCGCGGATCCTCGGCCAGGTGCTCGAACGCACCGCCGGGCGGTAGTCGGCCGCCGCCGCGCTACGCCGGCGTGAGCAGCGCCTCAGGTGCCGCGAGCGTCACGAGGCCCTGCGCGGAGCGGGCGAGCCCGGCGTTGAGCGTCACAAAGGCGTCTGCCTGAAGCCGGGCCAGGGCCACGTATTCGGCGTCAAAGGTGTCATCCCAGCCAAGTTCCTCGGCGAGGCCCCACGCGGTGCGTTGCAGGACGCGGTCGCCGAGGAGCCGGATGGGAAGGCCCCGGATGTAGTCGAGCTGACGATTGGCATCGGTCCGCGTCACGTCGCCGCGCCGGACTGACTGGTACAGGAGTGAGAGCACCTGCGAGCGGAGGAGCGTCGGTGCCAGCAGCTGGTGATCGTCTGAAACCGCCGGCCTTTCGAGGGCAAGATGAAGGGCAACGTCCGGGCCAATCACGAATCGGGTCATGGTTACTGGATCCTTTCCTGGGTACAGCGGCGGTCATCCCGCCTCGCGGGGCGCGAACATGATGACGGCGACCCCGAACAGGCAGATCACCGAACCCAGGACGTCCCACCGGTCGGGCCGGAAGCCGTCGAAGATCATGCCCCAGGCCAGTGAACCGGCCACGAATACGCCGCCGTACGCGGCGAGGATACGCCCGAAGTGTGCGTCCGGCTGCAATGTCGCGGCAAAGCCGTAGATGCCCAGCGCCACGACACCCAGCCCGGCCCACCACCAGGCCCGGCCCTCGCGGACGGACTGCCAGACGAGCCAGGCCCCACCTATTTCGGCAATGGCGGCGAGGACGAACAACAGGATGGTTTTCGGGATAGTCACGCCCTCATGATGGCACCGGCTGGTTGCCTATCCGGGCCGGTGCGCGCCGACGCGCCCGCCCGGCCGTCATGCGGGGTCATCGCTTGCATCACCGGCCACCCGGGCCTATAACTTTAAGGTTCAAGTAAACTTGGCAGGATAGGTTGTGCCGTTCGAAGCCGACTGGCTTGACGGCTCCGCCCCCGCCGACGTCAGCACCTGTTGCCCCATGCCTGAGGACCCGAGATGACCCTWGCGCCGGAAACCACTGCAACGCCGAAGGCCGCAGCACCTTCGGCCGCCGTGCGCAGCCGCGTCGTCGTGCCGCTGCGCTTCCCGGACGGGTTCGAAGCCGTTGCCGAAGTGCTGAGCTTCAGCGGGTCTTGGGTTCAGTGTGCCCTCGTTCTAGCTGGAAGCTTGAAGCTTCAATCAAAATGGATTAGGATGATCCCATGACTCAGACCACTGACCGCCCGCCGGTTCTCTTCCTCAGCCATGGCGCACCGCCGCTGGCCGACGACTCCACGTGGACCCGCGAACTCCACGACTGGTCCGGCACCTTCGGCAAGCCCCGGGACATCCTCATGGTCTCCGCCCACTGGGAAAACGCCCCCGTGACGCTCAGTGCAACCGGGCGGGATCCGGGCCTGGTCTACGACTTCGGCGGCTTCCCGCAGAAGTACTACGAGGTGGCCTATGACGCCCCGCAGGCACCCGAGTTGGCTGCCGAAGTCGAGAAGCTCGTCGCCGGCCACGGCCACCACGTGGAGCGCGATGAAAGCCGCGGGCTGGACCATGGCGCCTACGTTCCGCTGAAGGAGATGTACCCCGACGCCGACGTGCCGGTCGTGCAGATGTCCATGCCGACGCTTGATCCGCAGGGGTTGTTCGACCTCGGCATGTCGCTGGGGCCCTTGCGGGAGCGGGGCACGCTGATTGTCGGATCGGGATTCACGACGCACAACCTGCGCTGGTTCAATCCCGCCGGGGGACCGGACTCCGCCCCTCCCGCGGCCTCCAGCGAATTCGACCACTGGGCCGAGGAGGCCATGGCCCGCGGCGATGTCGACTCCATCCTCGACTTCCTGAACAAGGCGCCCGCCGCCCGGGAAGCGCACCCCCGCAGCGAGCACTGGGCTCCGCTCTATGTTGCCCTCGGGGCTGCGTACGGCTCGGGAGACATCCACGCCAGGACAGCAATCGACGGGTTCTGGTTCGGGTTGTCCAAGCGGTCGTGGACCCTGACGTAGCAGTCGCACAACGTAACACGGGGAATGAACCGGACCAGGGTCCGGTTATGCCCGCCAGCGCCGGATCGCCGGCGAACCAGAACGTGACGTGGCTTGACCACCGATGAGGAGTGCAACATGACGATTGCAGTAACGGGTGCGACAGGACAGCTGGGCAGACTGGTCCTCGATGAACTGCTCACCAGCCAGGAACCGGATTCGCTGGTGGCCATCGTGCGCGACGCCGCGAAAGCCGCGGAGCTGGGTGCACGTGGCGTCCAGGTGCGCGTCGCGGACTACTCCGATCCCGCGGCTCTCGAGGCCGCGCTCACGGGAGTTGACAGGCTCCTGCTGGTCTCCGGAAGCGAGGTGGGGTCCCGGGTGGCGCAGCACGGCAACGTCATCGACGCGGCCAGGGCCGCCGGCGTCGGGTTCATCGCCTACACATCCGTCCTGGCCGCGGACACCACCGAACTGATCCTGGCGCCCGAGCACAAGGCAACAGAGGAGCTCATCCGCGCGTCGGGACTCGACAACACCATCCTGCGCAACGGCTGGTACACCGAAAACTACGCCCAGACCGTGGCAACGGCCAAGCAGACGGGCGCCGTCGTGGCCGCTGCCGGTGACGGCCGGGTGGCCAGCGCGACGCGGGCTGACTACGCCGCGGCGGCCGCGGCGGTGCTCAGCTCCACCGGGCACGAGGGCCGCACGTACGAACTCTCCGGCGACTACGCCTGGGACTTCAAGGAACTGGCGACGGCGATCACCCGGATCACGGGCCGGGAAGTTGTCTACCAGCCCGTCTCCGCCCCGGAACTGGTTGAGGTCCTGACCGCGGCCGGCCTCGACACGGGCACCGCGGGATTCCTCGCCGCCCTGGACGCGGACACCGAGGCGGGCCTGCTGGCCACCGTCACTGGCGAGCTGTCCCGGCTGATCGGTCGGCCGACGACGCCGCTGTTGCAGGCTCTGACGTCGGCGGCCGCGAGCTAATCCGCACTGCCCAAGGAGGCAGCGAGACCGGGAGGCCGGGAGTGGGCATAATGAAGGCGTGGATTCCCGCTGCGCCCGCAGGGCATAGACACCCTGCGGG
>NZ_JBFTZL010000090.1:0-14365 GCF_056406825.1 Arthrobacter sp. P1_A5
CTACCAGGAAGCCCTGGTGCTCCAGTCGGCCCTGGCCCGCCGCCGCGCCCAACTCGCCGCCGAGGAAGCGACGGCCCGCCGCCCGGCACCGGACGGGCTGCTGCCCGCCTTCGACCGCCAGCTCCCGTTCACGCTGACCGCCGGCCAGGCCGCCGTCGGCAAGACGCTCTCCGACGAGCTCGCCCAGGACTCGCCCATGAACCGGCTGCTGCAGGGCGAAGTGGGCTCCGGCAAGACGATCGTTGCGCTGCGCGCCATGCTGCAGGTGGTGGACGCCGGGGGACAGGCTGCCCTGCTGGCCCCCACCGAAGTCCTCGCTGCCCAGCACTATGAATCCATCCGGCGCACGCTCGGACCGCTCTCCCGGGACGGGATGCTCGGCGGGTTCGGACCGGACGCCGTCCAGGTCACCCTGCTCACCGGCTCCATGCCCACCGCGGCGCGGAAGCAGGCCATGCTCGACGCCGCCTCCGGAACGGCCGGAATCGTGATCGGCACCCATGCCCTGCTCAGCGACAACGTCTCCTTCTACGACCTTGGCCTGATCGTGGTGGACGAACAGCACCGCTTCGGCGTGGAACAGCGCGACGCCCTCCGGGCCAAGGCCAGCAAACCGCCGCACCTGCTGGTCATGACCGCCACCCCGATTCCCCGGACCGTGGCCATGACCGTGTTCGGCGACCTCGAAACCTCCGTGCTCGATGAGCTGCCCGCCGGCCGCGCCCCGATCTCCACCCACGTGGTGGGGCTCGCGGAACACCCGGGGTGGGCCACCCGGATCTGGTCCCGGTCGCGGGAGGAGATCGACGCCGGCCACCAGGTCTACGTCGTTTGCCCCAAGATCGGCACGGACGACGACGGCGACTTCACCCCGGGCGAGGCCGAACCGTCCGCCGCGGACCTCGAAGGCGAGAACGGTTCCCGGGAACTCGCCTCGGTCACCGGCGTCGTGGAACATCTCCAGGACGAACCGGCCCTGGCCGGGGTGGCTGTGGCGCCGCTGCACGGCAGGCAGGACCCGGTGCTGAAGTCCGAGACCATGGCCTCCTTCACGGCCAACCAGACCAAGCTGCTGGTCTCCACCACCGTGATCGAAGTCGGCGTGGACGTCCACAACGCCACGCTCATGGTGATCCTGGACGCGGACCGTTTTGGCATCTCCCAGCTCCACCAGCTGCGCGGCAGGGTGGGCCGCGGCGGGCTGCCCGGAACCTGCCTGCTGGTCACCACCCTGGAGCCGGGCCATCCGAGCCGGCGCCGCCTGGATGCCGTCGCCGCCACCACGGACGGCTTCGAACTGTCCCAGGAGGACCTCAAGCTCCGCAGGGAGGGCGACATCCTGGGCGCCTCGCAGTCCGGCGGGCGCTCCACGCTGAAGCTGCTGCGCGTGCTCGAACACGAGGACGTGATCGCCCGGGCCCGGCAGGACGCCCAGCGGATCGTGGCCGCCGATCCCGCGCTGGCGGGCCAGCCCCGGCTTGCGGCCGCGATCGATGAATACCTGAACCCCGAGAAGGAGGCGTTCCTTGAACGCGGCTAGGACCACGAGCCAGGCAAACACGTCCGCGGGGGTCCGCGCATGAGCCGGATCATTGCCGGTGCGGCCGGCGGCAGCACGCTGAACAGCGTGCCCGGGAACCTGACACGGCCCACCACCGACCGCGTCAAGGAGGCCCTGTTCTCCCGGCTGGACGCCTTCAACGTCATCGCCGGCGCCCGCGTCCTCGATCTGTACGCGGGATCCGGCTCGCTGGGGGTGGAGAGCGGCAGCCGCGGCGCGGACTCCGTGGACCTGGTCGAATTCGACGCCAAGGCAAGCGCCGTCTGCCAGCGGAACGCCGATCTTGTCAACACTGTCACGGGCCGCAAGGTGGTCTCCGTGCACCGCTCCAAGGTCGAATCCTTCCTCGACCGGGCCGCCGACTCCGCGATCTGGGACCTGGTGTTCCTGGACCCGCCCTACCCCTTGGACGAGCCGGCCCTCGCTGCCGTGCTGGCCAAGCTGGTGCCGCACCTGGGCGAGGGAGCGGTCGTGGTGGTGGAACGCTCGTCCCGGAGCCCCGAGCCGGCATGGCCCCAGGGCATGGAACGGTTTGCCGAGAAGAAGTACGGCGAAACCCGGCTGTGGTTCACCGAGCCCGGCGTGGAAGCCGCGGACGCTGTGGAAGCAGCGGACCTGGCGGCAGTGGACGCTGTGGAAGCAGCGGACCTGGAAGCAGGGGACTAGCCGGCCAGCGCGTCCAAATCGACGCCGGTGAGCAGCCGGGCCGGATGCGGACCGCGCGCCGTGAGCGCCGCCGTCCAGACCTCCGGCCACGGCCCCTGCGTCCCGGTCAGGATGATGTTCCCGGGGTACCGGCCAGTGAACATTCCGGCCTCCGCGAAGGCCGAGACGTCGGCCATGGCCCGGCCCATGGCCGCGATCTGGCTCCGGACCAGGGTCAGTCCGGGTTCGTCGCCCACGTTGACGATCAACACGCCGCGCGGCGTCAGCCKGGCCGCCGCCTCCTGGTAGAACCCGGTRCACGCGATGTGTTCCGGCGCCTCCGGCCCGGAGAAGATGTCCAGGATCACGACGTCGAACCGCAGGCCCGCCGGAAGCCCGGCGAGGGCGTCGCGGGCATCGCCGATCACCGTGTGCAGCTCGGTCCCCTCCGGCAGGGGCAGCTGAGCGAGCACAAAGTCCAGCAGTTCCCGCTCCAGCTCCACCGCGTACTGAACCGAGCCGGGCCGGGTGGCCTGGATGTAGCGGGCCAGGGTCAGGGCCCCGGCGCCCAAGTGCAGCGCCGTGATCGGCTCGCCCCACGGGGCGGCGAGGTCCACCACGTGCCCGATCCTGCGCAGGTATTCGTAGAAGATGTCCGCGGGGTCGGCCAGGTTGACGTGGGACTGCTCGGCGCCGCCGATGCTCAGCACGAAGCCGCCGTCGGTAAAGGCATCCGGTTCGATCACGGCGTGCTGCCCGGTGGTTCGCAGGAACCGCGAGGCCCCGAATTGCTGCCCGGCCATGTTCACAGCCTGTCGCGCAAGGTCGCCAGCCGCTCGGCGGCCTCCTCCAGCACGTGCAGCTGCTTGCAGAACGCGAAGYGGAGCAGGCTGCGGGTGCGTTCGGCGCCGTCGGCGTGGCAGAAGACGGGCACAGGGATCGCGGCGACGCCCACGAGGGCCGGCAGCCTGCGGGCCAGCTCCACGGAATCGGTGATCCCCAGCGGTGAGGTGTCCACGTTGACGAAGTAGGTCCCCTGCGGGGTCAGCACGTCGAGGCCGGCCGCGCGCAGTCCCTCGCTGAGGATGTCGCGCTTGTACCGGAGGGTGTCGGCGATGCCGGCGTAAAACTCGTCCGGAAGCCCCAGGCCCACCGCGATGGCGGCCTGGAAGGGCGTGCCGGAACTGTAGCTAAGGAACTGCTTGACCGTCCGGGCGGCGGCCACGAGCTCCTCCGGCCCGGAGAGCCAGCCGATCTTCCAGCCGGTGAAGGAGAACGTCTTGCCGGCCGAGGAAATGGTCAGCGTGCGCTCCGCCGCCCCGGGCAGCGTCGCGACCGGGATGTGCCGCACACCGAAGGTCAGGTGCTCGTACACTTCGTCGGTGACGATGACGGCGTCGTACTTCGCGGCCAGTTCGACGACGCGCTCGAGCACCTCGCGGGGAAACACCGCCCCGGTCGGGTTGTGCGGATTGTTGATCAGCACCACCTTGGTGCGGTTGCTGAACGCGGCCTCGAGTGCGGCCAGATCYGGCATGAAATCCGGGGCCAGGAGCGGGGCGGTGACGTGCGTGGCGCCGGAGAGCCCGATGATGGCGCCATAGGAGTCGTAGAACGGCTCGAAGGTGAGCACTTCATCTCCCGGACCTACCAGCGCGAGCAGGGCAGCGGCAATGGCCTCCGTGGCGCCGGTAGTGACGATAATTTCGGTCTGCGGATCCGCGGCCAGCCCGTAGAACCGCTGCTGGTGCACCGAGATCGCCTCCCGCAGCGGCAGGATGCCCTTGCCGGGCGCATACTGGTTGGCTCCGGCGGCGATCGCTGCCTGGGCGGCCTCCTTGATCTCCACGGGGCCGTCCTCGTCCGGGAAGCCCTGGCCAAGGTTGATGGCGCCCGTGCTCAGGGCCAGGGTGGTCATCTCCTCGAAGATCGTCACGCCCAGAGAGCCATCGGGGGAGAGCAGGTTGGCGCCGGTTGCGGCGCGCTGCCACGGCAGCGGCATGCGGGRGCTCATCGGGTGCCCGCCTTCTCGTCCCGGCCGGTGAAGCTGTCCATGGTGGTGTAGATCCCAAAGACCTTTCCGCCCACGAAGTCCCACGCCCGCACCGGCAGGATGCCCTTGAGTACTTTCCCCAGCATGGCCATGGCGGGGGCGATCAGCTGCGGCCGCCCGGCGGCCGTAGCACGCCATGCCCTGTCCACGGCATCCTCCGGTGTCATGAGCGGGGTCAGCAGGGGACCCCGGGCTCCCTCGAACATGCCGGTGGAAATGTAGCTGGGGCAGAAGGTGGTGACTTTCAGGTGGCCGTAGCCCTGCTGCTCAAGCTCGAGCCGGAGCGAGTCGCTCCAGCCGATGACGGCCCATTTTGAGGCCGCGTAAACGCTCATCCGCGGATTCGAGACCGTGYCGGCGGCGGAGGCAACGTTGAGGATCCGGCGCGGGCGGCCGGCGCCGGCCATCATGTCCGGCAGGAACTCCAGGGTGACGTACATGGGGGCGAGGGCGTTGATGTCCATGGTCAGGGCGATGTCACGGTCCGGGGCGTGGTCCCAGAAGTACGCGCCGCGGACAATCCCGGCGTTATTGACCAGCAGCGCCAGCGGTCCCTCGGCCCTGACCTCCCGGGCGGCGTCGGCAATCGCGGCGCGATCCGCCAGGTCCACCGTGCGGGGGACGGCGCGGGCGCCCAAAGCGGCGACTTCAACGGCGGTGCCGGCCAGGGCATCGGCGTCGACGTCCCAGAGGATCACTACCTCGGCGCCTTCCCGGGCGGCGCGGAGGGCGTAGAGCCGGCCCATGCCGCTGGCGGCACCGGTGACCAGGACCACGCCGCCGTCCACGGTGAAAGGCGGCGCAGTGACGGGCCGAACAGTGACAGGCCGCACAGTGAAAGGAGAAGTCGCGCGATTGTTCGATGCTGACATTCAGCCATGTTATCCCGGGCTGCGGCGCGGATACGGTAGGTTCGGAGCATGAGACGCGCTGTTTGCCCTGGCTCTTTTGACCCCATCCACAACGGACACCTGGAAGTCATTGCGCGTGCCGCGGGCCTCTTCGACGAGGTGATCGTGGCCGTATCCACGAACTATTCCAAGAAGTACCGCTTCAGCCTGGAGGAGCGGATCGACATGGCCAGGGAAACGTTCGCGTCCTTGCGCGGGATCGTGGTTGAACCCGTGGGGGAGGGTCTCCTGGCCGAGTACTGCCGGCAGCGCGGTGTGTCGGCGATCGTCAAGGGCCTGCGTTCGTCCTCGGACTTTGACTACGAGCTGCCGATGGCCACGATGAACCGGCAGCTGACCGGCGTCGAGACGGTGTTCCTGCCGGCGGAAGGCCACTACCTGCACCTGTCCTCCACCCTCATCAAAGAGGTCTTCGCCCTCGGCGGGGACGTCTCGGACTTTGTTCCCCGCTCCGTGCTGAAACGGCTGGCCCCGGGCGAGCCGGTCCCGAACAGGGCGCGCAAAGTGTAAGCTTGACCGGTACTCGGCGGCCTGTCGCCGGTTGCGTGGCCCGAATCCGAGGCCGCTTGTGGTGTGAACCGCCGGCGTGCCCCCCGGTTTGAGTCCGTCCGGAAGTTCAGGCTAAGATAGTACGTCGGTCATATGTTCAACAGGAGTTCTCATTAAACGAGATGCTAGTTCGCCCTTGGCGTTCGACGTCAAGGACCTCGGACGCAGTCCGGGAAGCATGCGGACGCTGACGGAACATGTACCCGCGCCAAGTGATCTTGGCGTGGCGCTCATTGGCGTGCAGGAAGGCTCGGATGTCGAGCTGGACCTGCGGCTTGAGGCCGTACACGAAGGAATTCTGGTATCAGGAACCGCGCACGTCGAAGTTACTGGCGAATGCGGCCGATGCCTGGATCCCCTTGCGTATGACCAAGAGGTTGATGTGCAAGAACTTTTCTTCTACGAGGATGCTGTGTTCTCCGACGAAGAAGACGAAGAAGAGCAACGTCGAGTCGAGCACGATCTGATCGATCTTGAGCCGGTGTTGCGGGACGCAGTTGTCACCATACTGCCGTTCCAGCCGGTGTGCCGGGAAGACTGCCAGGGCCTTTGCTCCGAATGTGGAGTGCGCCTGGAAGACGAGCCGGGGCATCACCACGAGGTCGTAGATCCTCGCTGGGCCGCCCTGGCTGACTTGGCTAAGCCTGACCGGCAAAACTGATTTGTAAGTGTTTTTCTAGAGAGAAATGAGTTAGCCGTGGCTGTCCCGAAGCGGAAAATGTCTCGCTCGAATACCCGCGCCCGCCGCTCCCAGTGGAAGGCAACTGCCCCCCACCTGGTGAAGACTGTCGAGAACGGCCAGGTCACGTACAGCCTGCCGCACCAGGCAAAGGTCGTTACCGACTCGGCTGGCACTGCGCTGTTCCTTGAGTACAAGGGCCGCAAGGTCGCAGACGTCTAATCCGCCAACAGGCTGAAAAAGATGTCTTCAACTGAAGAGCTTCTGAAGCGTCTCGGTGTCACTATTGACGCCGGGACGCTTCGTCTTGCGCTCACACACCGTTCCTACGCCTACGAAAACGGCGGCATCCCCACCAACGAACGGCTCGAGTTCCTGGGCGACTCCATCCTGGGGTTCTCCGTAACGGACGCGCTGTACCGTGACAACCCCACGCTGCCCGAAGGCGACCTGGCCAAGCGCCGCTCCGCCGTCGTCAGCACCCGGGCGCTGGCCGGCATCGGCCGCAGCATCGGGCTGGGGGAGTTCATCTACCTTGGACAGGGCGAAAAGCTCACCGAAGGCAAGAACAAGGCCTCCATCCTGGCGGACACCATGGAGGCGCTGATCGGCGCCACCTACCTCTCCAACGACATCGAGACGGCCCGGCAGCTGGTCATGCGGCTGGTCGGCCCGCTGTTGAAGGACGCCGCCRCCCTCGGCGCGGGCACCGACTGGAAGACTTCCATCCAGGAGCTCGCCGCCAGCCGGCAGCTTGGGACCATCAACTACGCGGTCGACGGCTCCGGGCCGGACCACGCCCGGACGTTCGAAGCCGTGCTGCGGATCGGCGGCACGGACTACGGCACCGGCACCGGCAACTCCAAGAAAGAGGCCGAACAGGAAGCCGCCGCCGACGCCTGGCGCCGGCTGACCGCCCCGGCCRCGCCGGATCCGCAGCAGCTGCAGTCCCAGACCGGCAGCTAGGCAGCGGCATTGCCTGAACTGCCCGAGGTCGAGGTGGTCCGGCGCGGCCTGGTGAGCTGGGTGCGCGGCCGGACCATCACCTCCGTCGAGGTCCTGGACCCGCGCTCCCTGCGCCGGCACGCCCTGGGACCGGAAGACTTTGCCGGCAACCTTGAAGGCGCACGGGTCCTGGACGTGGTCCGCCGCGGCAAATTCCTGTGGATGCCGCTGGCGGACACGCCCGCCCCGCCCGGAAACGGTACCCCGGCCGGCGGGCCGGGCACCGCCGTCGCGCTCATGGCCCATCTGGGCATGTCCGGCCAGCTGCTCATGCAGGACCCCGGCGTTCCGGATGAAAAACACCTGAAGGTCAGGCTGCGGCTCAGCCCAGCCGACGGCATGCCCGGACAGCTCCGGTTCGTGGACCAGCGCATCTTCGGCGGCCTGTTCCTGACCACGCTGATCCCCACCGACGACGGCGGCCCTGGCGGCCTCGCCGAAACGCCGCTGCCGCTCATCGCCGAGGAAGCCGCGCACATTGCCCGTGACCCGATGGATCCCTGGTTCTCCTTCGAGACCTTCTACCGGCGCCTGCGGGCCCGCAAAACCGGGCTCAAGCGGGCGCTGCTGGACCAGGGCCTGGTGTCCGGGATCGGCAACATCTACGCGGACGAGGCCCTCTGGACGGCGCGGCTGCACTACGCCCGGCCCACCGACACCCTGCGCCGCCCCGATGCGCTGCGGGTCCTCGACGCCGCCCGTGCGGTCATGACAGATGCCCTGGCCGCCGGCGGCACGAGCTTCGATTCGCTCTACGTCAACGTCAACGGAGCCTCCGGGTACTTCGACCGTTCCCTGAACGCCTACGGCCGGGAGGGGCTCGAGTGCAAACGCTGCGCCGCCGCCGGCCGGGTCAGCCGGCTCTTGCGGGAACAGTTCATGAACCGGTCCTCGTACACCTGCCCCGTCTGCCAGCCCCGGCCGCGGAACGGGCGCTGGTAGGGGGAATCCGGGCGTAGTGCCCGGCCAGCCTCGCCAGGCCCTCGTCAAGCGAAACGGCGGGGGACCAGTTGAGGAGTTCACGGGTCTCGCGCTGGTCGAACCAGTGGGCGGTGGAGAGCTGCTCAGCGAGGAATCTGGTCATCGGCGGCTCCCCGGACCGGCCCGACCGGGACCACACCTTCTCCACCACCGATCCCGCAGCCCGCGCGAGGCTGCCCGGCACCGTCCACGACGGCGCAGGGACGCCGCCCGCGGCGCAAATGCCCGCCAGCAGCTCACCGACCGGGCGGGGTTCGCCGTTGCTGACCACGAGCGCCCGGCCGCGGATGTACTCCATCCGGTCAAGCGCGGCGACGATGGCCGAAGCGGCGTTGTCCACGTAGGTCGTGTCGATCAGGGCCGCACCGGCGTCGAGCAGCGGTAGGCGGCCGCGGCTGGCACGTTCCAGCACCCGTTCCACCAGCTGCGTGTCACCCGGGCCCCAGACGATGTGCGGGCGCACCGCCGTGACCCGGAAACCCGGCGAGTCCGCGGCCAGCGCCAGCAGTTCGGCCTCGGCCTTCGTGCGGGAGTAGTCACCGTGCGCGCGGACCGGGTCCGCCGCCTCGGCGCCCAGCCCGGCGATGGCGGCCCCGGAATTGGCCACAGACGGGGAGGAGACAAACACCAGCTCCCGCACACCGGCCTCGCGGGCGGCCCGGAGCAGGCGGCGCGTGCCTTCGACATTGACCTCGTCGAACTCCGCGGCGCGGCCGGTGAAGGAGACCTTCGCGGCCAGGTGGATGACGCCCTCGGCGCCGGAGACGGCGCGGCGCACGGCGGCCTCGTCAGTAACGGACCCTTGGAGGTCCGTGGCGCCGTCGACGCCGGAGGGGCGGCGCTGGAACGTGCTGACGGCGTGGCCCTGCCGCACCAGCAGCCGCGCGACTTCCCCGCCGAGCAGTCCGCTGGCGCCGGTGACGAGGACCCTCATGGCGTGCCCGGACGGCCGCCGGCCAGCACCGCCGAAGCCCACCGGGCCAGTCGGCTCCTGTCGATCTTGGCGTTGTGGCGGATGTCGGTCGGCTGGGAGGGGACAGCGAGCACGGCGGAGACGCTGACCCCTGCCGCGCGGGCGGCGTCCCGTACGCGGCCCGCCAGCTGAGGGGCGGCCAGACCGGCCCGGCGGACCGGCGGAACGGTTTCGACGACGGCGACGACAGCCTGGGTCCCGGACGGACCGACCCCGACGACGGCTGCCATCCCGACGTCGTCCAGGCGTTCGATGGCCTGCTCGGCGCCCACCGGAGTCACCACCGCGCCCGGAGCCGTCACGACGTGCACGAGGCGTCCTTCCACCCAGAGCCGGCCGGCGGCGTCGAGGTGCCCCACATCGCCGGTGCGGTGCCATCCGGCCGTGCGGACGCTCTCGCGCTGGGTCAGCCAGAGCCGGTCGTAGGCTTCTTTCACGTGCGGGGCCCTGATGAGGATCTCCCCGCTCACTCCGGCCTCCCTGACGGGCTCGTTCCCGGGTGCGGTGCCGTCCGCGGCCAGCGGGATGATGGCCACGCGGGCGCCCTGTACCGGCCGGCCCACGCACACGCCGTTGCCGGCGCCTGCCATGGTTCCGGCGGCGGCGTCGGCCGCGGCGGCACGGATCTGTTCGAGGCTGATGTCCGTGACGGGCAGCGCCTCGGTCATCCCGTACGGGGTGTGCAGCGAGGCCCGCGGCAGCAGCCGCTGCACCTCTGCGAGAAGGGCTTCAGGGACCGGCGCGCCGGCGGAGAGCAGCAGCTCCACGCGCCCCAGGGCCTCGTGTCCGGCCCGGCTCAGGCCGGCCCGGGTGGCCAGGACGTTGCGCAGCGCCGCGGGGGAGGCGAAGACCACCGTGGCGTCGATGGCTGCTGCGGCGTGCGCCAGCGCGCTGGCCGTCAGGGTGCGGGGGGCGGTGACGTCCATGGCGGGCGTTACCGAAACGGCTCCGAGCGCCGGTCCCAGCAGGGCGAACGGCGCGAAGCCCGCCACCAGGCGTGCGCCCGGGCGGATCTCCAGCGTCGCGGCCACGGCATCGCGCATCGCCGCCAGCCGCCCGTGCGTGTAGACCACGCCCTTGGCGGGCCCCGTGGAACCGGAGGTGAACAGCACCGCGGCGGGGGCGTCCGGGTCCGGAACCGGGGCCGTGCCCGGGCGAGGGAGTCCGGGGCTGAGGCCGGCTCCGCGGCGGGCAAGAGCAGCCAGGGAGGTCTCGACGGCGAGGAGCCCGCGGCGCCGGGCCGGCAGGTCCCGCACACTGATGCGCCGTCCCGGCCAGCCAAGTACCGCGGCGGCCGCCAGGGCCTTGTCGATTCCGATGAGGAAGTCGGGGGTGRCGCCCTTCACCGCACGGCTCAGGCCGCGGGTACCCAGGCCGGCGTCGGCCACGATGACCACCGCGCCGAGCCGCAGGCAGGCGTAGAGGACCACGGTCAGGTCCACGCCCGGGGGAACCATCAGGCTCACCCGGGTGCCGTTCCCTACACCGGCGTCCTGCAGGCCCGCAGCGAGGGCGGCGATGTTCTGTTCGAGCTCCTGCCAGCTGAGCGAGCGGGCGACGCTGCCGTCCGTGGCCATTTCCGCGACGGCGGTATCCCCGGCCGCTGGTCCCGCCGCCAGCTCGGCGAGGGGCGCCCACAGGGGCGGGACCCCGGCGCCGGGCTTCAGGGGCCCTGTCCCGAATTCCAGCATCGAGTCGTCGGCCGGGCCGTCGGCCAGTTCGTTGGCCGGCCCGCTGTCCGGGCCGCACCCGGCCAGCCACTCGAAGACGGGCGCGGCGATGTCCCTGTCTTCCGCGACCAGGTGGCCGGCACCCTCGAAGCGGTGAACTTTCGCGTCCGGCAGCCGGCCGATGAGGTCCTTGAGGTACCGGTCGGAAAAGATCGGATCGCGCGGGCCCCAGAGCATCAGGGCCGGAACCCTCAGCCCGCGCACCCCTTCCGCGACGCGGCTGAGCGTCGRAAAGCTGGGGTGGGACGCGTCGGCGGGAATGTCCGCGACAAAGTTCCCCACGCCGGCGCGGCGGCCGGCGCCGCGGTAGGGGGCCATGAAGGCGCCACGGACATCGGCGGCGAGCGGTGGGTGGGCCAGGGCATGCGTCACGCGCAGGAAGGTGTCCGTCCCCGTCGTTCCCCAGCGGTGCACGGCAGGGTGCAAGGCAAGCCGCAGTGCAGGCGGGATGCGGGCGCCGGAGGGCTGGTGCACGGCTGTGTTGGTCAGCACGACGCCAGCGAGCTGCTGCGGATGGGCCACGGCCCAGCCCAGGCTGATCACGCCGCCCCAGTCGTGGCCGACGGTGACGACCGGGCCGTCCAGGCCGAGCGACGCGGTGAGGTCGCCCAGGTCGTTGATCCGGTCCTCCAGGCGCCGGAACGTGCCGGTGCGCTCGGAGAAGCCCATGTCCAGCTGGTCCACGGCCACCACGCGCCACGGATGTGCGGGGTCGGATCCGGCGGCCAGCAGGGTCCGCCACAGGTAGGACCACGTCGGGTTGCCATGCACGCACAGCAGGGTGCCGGCAGGTGTCAGGCCGCGGCGCGCGAGCTGGGCACCGTTGTCCAGCAGGTGCCAGCGGCGCACGGTGCGGGGCTCATCCGCGGCGGAGGTGGAAGCCACATCGATTTCGCGCGACCACTCGGGGTCGACGCCGGGCCAGTCGGCGGCTACCAAACGATTTCCACCATGGCGGTGTTCAGGCCGGAACCGACGCCCATGCACAGCACGCGATCCCCGGCCGCGAGAGTCTGCGCTTCGGCCGCGAGGGTCATGGGGAGGGAGGCCGGGCCCACATTGCCCCAGTGCGGGAACGTGATCGGCACCTTGTCCGGGTCCAGGTCAATGGCGTTGATGATGGCCTGGGTATAGGCATTGCTCACCTGGTGCGTGACATACCGGTCCATCGAGGCCCAGTCCCACTCCGGCTGGGCCTCGTGCCAGGCATCGACCACGAGCTGCAGGCCGCCGTCGAGCAGGCCTTTGGTGTCGGTGGCCATGCCGTCAATGCTGCCCACGCACAGTTCATGGTGCTCGGTGCCGGCACGCATCACGCCGCCGAGGACCCGGTGCGCCCCGGGGTGCTCGTCCGCCGGGCCCAGGACGGCCGCAGCCGCTCCGGAGCCGAGCGTCAGTGTGGCGAACTCGCGGTTGAAGTCCTCGCGGGTCGTCTCGGGCCGCTGCAGCCGGGCCAGGGTGGCCTCCTGCGTTGCCTGGGCGTCTTCACCGTTGACGATCATCGCGTACTTGATCTGGCCGGAGTCGATCATGTTGGCCGCCAGGGTCATGCCGTTGACGAATCCAAGGCAGGCGTTGGCCAGATCAAAGTTCATGGCCGACGAAGGCAGGCGCAGTCCGTGATGGATCTTTACCGCGACGGACGGTTCGAGGTTGCGCCGCGTCACGGAGGTGTTGATCAGCAGGCCAATCTCGGACGCTTCGATGCCGGACTCGGCCAGGGCCTTTGCACCCGCCTCGATGGCTGCGTCGTCGAACGATGTCCCGGGGGCCCACCAGCGCCGGTGCGTGATGCCCGCGACCCGTTCGAGCAGTTTCGGGGGGACCCTCAGCCGCCGCAGGGTCGAAGCCAGCCTGCGGTCGAAATCCATGGAACTGACGATCGTCGGAGCTTCGACGCTGCTTACCGAAAGTAGAGCGGTGTTGCTGTGCCGGAATGTTGCATTGCCTACCAATTCAAGCCCCTGTTCATGTCCGTCCTGCGCTCCGGCGGTGGCCGCTCACAAGCCCGAGAGCTTAACTATGCCCCGTGCAGGTCAATTCCCGCATATGCGGCCTCCGCCATCTGCGGCGGCTTCGCGCTGGTTCTGCGCGGAATGACCGCAGATGCGCAGTAGATTGTATGTATCCGGGGCCGCCCCGAACCCCCCCGCGTCCGTCCGAATCATGCTTTCGTCGGACAGCGGGCCAGTCCGCCGACCAGGAGAACCGAAGCGCCTTGCACCTGAAAAGTCTGACCGTCCGGGGATTCAAGTCGTTCGCCTCGGCGACGACCTTTGAATTCGAACCGGGCGTCACCGCCGTGGTGGGCCCCAACGGCTCGGGCAAATCCAACGTGGTGGACGCGCTGGCCTGGGTCATGGGCGAACAGGGAGCCAAGACCCTCCGCGGCGGCAAGATGGAAGACGTGATCTTTGCCGGCACCTCGGGCCGGCCGCCCCTGGGCCGGGCGCACGTCTCGCTGACCATCGATAACAGCGACGGCGCCCTCCCGATCGAATACAGCGAGGTCACGATCTCGCGCACGCTGTTCCGGACCGGCGGCTCGGAATACGCCATCAACGGCGCGGGATGCCGGCTGCTCGATATCCAGGAGCTGCTCTCCGACTCGGGGCTGGGCCGCGAGATGCACGTGATTGTCGGCCAGGGCCAGCTGGACAAGGTCCTGCACGCCACCCCCGAGGACCGGCGCGGCTTCATCGAGGAGGCCGCCGGCATCCTCAAACACCGCCGCCGCAAGGAAAAGACGGTCCGCAAACTCGAAGCCATGCAGGCCAACCTGTCCCGGCTCAGCGACCTCACCGGCGAAATCCGGCGGCAGCTGACCCCGCTGGGCAAACAGGCCGAGGTGGCCCGGCGCGCCCAGAGCGTCCAGTTCGAGGTCCGTGACGCCCGCTCACGGCTCCTGGCCGACGACCTCGTTGCGCTGCAGTCCRCGCTGGCGCAGGACGTGGCGGATGAATCGGAGCTCAAGGCACGCCGCGCCGTCGTCGAACGCGACCTCGAGGCGGGGCGGCAGCGCCAGGCCGTCCTCGAAGGGCTCGCAGCCGAGGCCACGCCCGCGCTGAACGCCGCGCGGGAGAACTGGTATTCGCTCTCCACCGGTCGCGAACGGCTCCGTTCMCTCGGCTCGCTCGCCGAGGAACGCCGCCGCCTGCTCGGCGCCGCGGATGTGGTTCCGGACACCGGCCGGGACCCGGACCAGCTGGAGCAGCAGGCCGCCCGCGTCCGCGACGAGCAGGCCGGGCTGGAACGGCAGATCCTGGACCGCACCGAGG